>CBFDDG010000689.1:0-2352 GCA_965603505.1 uncultured Phycisphaerae bacterium
CTGACAGGGGAGAACTTCGCTGGCACCGCCGCCGGCGCAACCGGGCCGAGCGACCACCCCCAAGTGCCTGCGAACATTGCGATGAAGAAAAACCTCTTGGCTCTCATGGAGTCCTCCTTTTCAGTCGTTAAAGATCACGCACTTCGCCATCGAAGCGGTCTCGGCTCAACTGCTGAATACGCCGTTCATTTCAGCCACAGCTTATCCTGACAAGCACTCATGATTGTTCATATTATGCCCGGATGAGTTCCTGCGCCATGCGGGCGCCTGCGTGATCAAGGCCCGGCATCCTCTTTCGCAGAATCCCGTGGTCGTTCCGTACTTGAGACCTCGTGCGCCTGTCAAGCGTCAATGGGACCGCCCCGGGCGCCTGCCTATCCTCCTGCATTACGGGCACTTACGTCGCCAGCCTACAGGCTGGCGTTTGGCCTCTCTCAGAGGCTATAATGCCTTGCGAAGTGGCTTCACCACCGCTTCCGAAAGCTTGGAAAGGGCATCCTCTCAAAGAGCATTCACACCGAATTTGGCCGCCGCGAAGCGGTCCGACGGCCGCGTGACAAGTGCAGTGGGTCCCCAGCGGCGTCAAAACTTGATTGCTACGCCACGGCCCCACTTGTCCACCGTTTCCGTGGCCTCCACTGTACGGCCTTCGTTTTTGACAACGATTTCGTAGTCGCCGAGGAAGGCAGAGAGTTCACAAATACCCGAGCCGTCCGTGATACGCTCCTCATCCGTCCACCATGTTTTGAAGACCAACTCCTTCCACATCTTACCGGCGGGCTTGATCGACCAGTCCTTCCGCCAGAGCGCCCCGTTGGGGCGCCAGTGTCGGCCTTCCCAGAAACCCCACATGACAATGCCGTTGAAAGACGGGTGGCCGAAGGTGATCGCCATCACGTCGCGCAGGTAGTCGGCCTGAAGTTGCTCGTCGTGCGTGTCGATGTCGAACTCGGTAAGCTGGAGTGGGACGCCGAACTTCGCAAACCGATCGTAGACCTTTTGGAGTCCGTCGATGGAGCGCAGCGATCCCTCGTTGAAGTGGGCCATGAAGCCGATGCCGTCGGGAGCGGCCTCGTTCTCGACAAGAAAGCGGATGATCTTCTCGTAGTCTTCGGTGCGGCTCCCACCGGGGAGAATCTGACCCTCATTTACCCACAGCGGTGTGTCGGTCTTTGAGCGCGCGTGCCGGATGATCTGCGCGTAGATCTCATTGGAGTCGGTCACAGTTGCCATCGTGTCGCCCCAGCCGACAATATGGTTGATGACGTCCCACTCGGCGATGCGTCCGTCAGTGAAAGCAAGCATCTCGTCGATGTGCGCTGAGAGTTCTGGCCAGAGCTTGTTCGGGTGTTTTCGGTAATCGGTCGGTTTGAAGTAGTCGCGGCTAAGTGGTGCCCAAGAGAGGTAATGACCGCGTATGGCGATGTCCTTGGCCCCGCAGAACTGGATCATGCGGTCAAGTAGCCTCTTGTGCTCATCAAGCTTGCCCTGTCGAGCCGGCAGGTACCAGTTGTGCCAGCGGAAGCCGGATTCGAACGTTGTCTTGTTGAAGTGCTCGGCAAAGATTTCGCGGTATATCCGGCCGTTCTCGCCTTCGACTTGGAACGTAGTCGGATTGAGGATGTTGCCGAAACCGAATGCGTGTCTTTTTTGCTGCACGTGGACCTTTGCACCACGGATCGGCTTGCCTTGGGCATCAACGACCTGCACCTTCAGAGGCGCTTTGCGGATTTGCTCGATTCTTGGGCGTGCCTCCGCCCGCCATGAAGCATCCGCGCTGCGGCCTCCGTACGTGGCCGACAAGTCCTCTGCATAGGCGACTGCGGCAAACGCCAGGATCGCGCCGCTCAGAATCCAGTTGTACATCCTAATGGTCCTTAATCCGGGATTTCCCATCTAACGCCACAATCCGTACTCCTGCACACGACACGGTCAAACATATCACAATCGCGGCCTCGATTCTAACACGTCCGGCCATCGCCGTGTTCAATAGCATTTACGATGCGAGTTACCTCGTTCATGCGGTCCCCTCACATTTGCCAACGGCATCACAAAACAAGGACTGCAACCCGTTCACGTAAAGGTCTGTGTTGGCTTCATTGACCCATGATAACAGACTGCCCGTTGTGGGGACAAGAGGCAGGGCAAGTGGTGTGGGAGGCCGTCAGCGCTGACCCATGGTCGTTCTCCCCAGCCGGGGGAGCCTGATTCGACAGGAGTAGCCCGGCGAGACAGCATGGCCGGGCTACTCCTGTCATCGATGAAGGGAGTCATCGCCGCGTACCGTAGTCCCCAGCCCGGGCATTGAAGACGTTGCGCAAATCCCAGAGTGCGCACAAGAGCTTTTCAATA
>CBFDDG010000690.1:0-2349 GCA_965603505.1 uncultured Phycisphaerae bacterium
GGTGTGCCGGCGCGGATGATGAAGGCGACGACATAAGAAAGGGGGAGCGAGCGCTTATGGATCTGATCGTAAACTTCGCACCGACGGGCATGATCCCGACCAAGCAGATGACGCCCCACGTCCCGATTTCCGTCTCCGAGATCATCGAGGATGTGCATCGGGCCGTCGAGGTAGGGATCTCAATGGTCCATTTGCACGCGCGCGATGAACGAACGGGTGACCCCAGCTACAAGGCCGGGATCTACGAGAGAATCATCGCCGGCATACGGTCTTTCTCCAAGGACCTGGTCATCTGTGTATCCTTGAGCGGGCGCAACTTCAAGGAGTTCGAGCAGCGGGCGCAAGTCCTGCAGCTCGAAGGCGATGTCAAGCCTGACATGGGCAGTCTGACCCTGAGTTCGCTGAATTTCAACAAGGTCGCCAGCGTGAACAGCCCGGACATGATCAAGGCCTTGGCGCAGGAGATGAACGCCCGCGGGATCGTGCCCGAGCTGGAGGCCTTCGACGCGGGGATGATCAACTACGCCCGTTATCTGGAGAGGAAGGGCCTGATCGTCCCACCGTTCTACTTCAACCTGCTGCTGGGCAACATCGCCTGTGCGCAGGCCGACCTGCTGCACGCGGGGATTATGATTCGCGATCTGCCAGCCAAGTCCTTTTGGTCGCTGGCGGGCATCGGCGATTGGCAGTTGCCCATGAATTCCGTGGCCATCGCCATGGGCGGGGGGGTGAGAGTCGGACTTGAGGACAACATTCATTACGATTCAGGGCGGACCCGCCTGGCGAGCAACTCCGACCTGTTGTGCCGTATCCATACCATTGCCGAGGCCAATGGGAGAGCGCTCATGCCTGCCCCGCGGTTGAGGCAATTACTCAATCTCGGACGCGGCCATGGAGAATACGGGCACTGTAAGCGGGCAACAACCGTTGCTGAGGGCTGAGACGTTGCCCATGCAGTTGAGAGCGTGCAAACATGGATATCAGAGAGCGAGAGTGCTGAGGACTGATGAGGAATTGGAGAACCTGCCGGGGGCTGTCGTTCGGTGCTATTCCGGCGGACAGAGCGACAGGGTCACAATCGGTGCCGTGGTGGCGCTCGCCGTCCTCAATCGTGTTAGCGCACGCGGTGCCTGAACGAAAATCATGCGGAGGTTGAATGCAAGCGTCACACAAAACACTCGACGATCTGGCCATCTTTGGGGGTGAGCCGGCCTTCACGGAGAAGCAGCATATCGGCCGGCCTGCTGTCGGCGATCGCGACCGTTTGCTGGAACGAATCAATGATATTCTGGATAGTCACCGGTTCACCAATGACGGGAAGTACGTTCGCGAATTCGAGCGCCGCGTGGCGGAGATGGCCGGAGTGCGGCATTGCGTCGCGACGTGCAATGGAACGGTGGCTCTGGAGCTTGCCATCCGGGCACTCGGGCTACAGGGAGAAGTCATTATTCCATCGTTCACGTTCGTCGCAACCGCGCACGCGCTTCAGTGGCAGGGGATCACGCCGATTTTCTGCGATATCGATCCGGGCACCCATAATATTGACGCGGTTCAGGTGGAACAGTTGATCACGCCGCGGACGACGGGCGTCATCGGCGTGCACCTATGGGGACGACCGTGTGACGTGGAACGGCTCGAGCGTATCGCGTGCGAACACCGACTCGGACTGCTCTTCGATGCGGCGCACGCCTTCGCCTGCTCGCACAAGGGGCGGATGATCGGGTCCTTCGGTGATGCCGAGGTGTTCAGTTTCCACGCCACGAAATTCGTCAATACGTTCGAGGGCGGCGCCGTTGCCACGAACGACTCAAACGTGGCAAAGAACGTTCGGCTGATGCGGAACTTTGGCTTTGCCGGTTTCGATAACGTCACTTGCCTCGGCACGAACGGGAAAATGAATGAGGTGTGTGCCGCCATGGGGCTGACGACACTGGACAGCCTCGATGAGTTTGTTGCTGCCAACCGCCGCAACTACGAACAGTATCGGCGTCAGTTGGGGAATATCCCAGGCGTTGAGTTGGTCACGTACGACGAAATGGAGAGGTCGAATTATCAGTACGTTGTCGTGACGGTAGACGCGAATGGCATGGACGTATCGCGTGACGATCTGATCGGCATTCTCCACGCGGAGAATGTCTTGGCGCGGCGGTACTTTTACCCGGGATGCCATCGTATGGAGCCGTACCGTTCATACCCTTCGTGCACGATCCGGCCTCTGCCCCGCACGGAAGCCCTGGCGGAGCGCGTCTTGGTGCTGCCGACGGGAGTATGTGTGGAGTCGGATGCCATTGCCTCCATAGGCCACATCTTGAGACTGGTCGTCGCGGAACACCGTGAAGTGAGCCGACG
>CBFDDG010000691.1:0-2345 GCA_965603505.1 uncultured Phycisphaerae bacterium
TCGATGTCCAGGCCGTGGAGCTGCTCGAGCTTCTTGACCAGGGATCGCAACGTGTCCTGCGTCAACCGGAGCTGATCTTCGAGCGCCCGGACCCGATCCTCGACCGAATCGGATTTTCGCTTCTGACCATACATCAAGCCCGTCTGTACAACTTCCCAGAGTACGCCCATAGTCATCCTCGATCTGTCGTTATCATCGTGGCAACAGTGTAGCCTGCTCGCCGCAAGTAGTGAAGTGATTTTAGGCGGCAGCCGCCTTGCGCGACATGGGGATGCCGCGTGTCAGCGCCGCGCCCGATAGAAGAAGCCAACGGACAGTTCGTCATGCGTGCCGCTGGCCTCATCGCCGTTTCGTCAATGCACGGAACAGCCTTTGTGAGGGCCGTTCCAGGGGAAAAACGCGGAAATCCGGCTGACTCTTGTTTGGGAAAGGGGGATTTGCTATAGTACCTGTCTTTCAGTACCCCCAATGGCAGGCCGTCCGGTGATTGTCAGCCGGGGGCCGCAAGAAGTCTGTTAGAGGAGTTGATGCATGAGTTTCTCTCTCGAAGATACTCGCAAGAAAGCCGTGCCGACGATCAAGGAACTTGTTCGTGCCGGCGATGTCACGTCAGATGACGTAAAGGACTGGCTCAGAACGATTTACGAGATTCGCTTCTTCGAGGAGAAGGTCTTCGACCTGCTGGGGCAGAACATCATCAAGGGGGCGTCCCATCTGTACGCCGGCCAGGAGGCCGTGGCCACGGCGGCCATCGCCGCCATCGACCGCGGCGACGTCATCGGCTCGACCCACCGCGGGCACGGCCATTGCGGGGCCATCGGCAACAAGTACGCCGACAGCGAGCAGGACCGGAAGAATCACTGGAACGCGATGATGGCCGAGCTGATGGGCAGGGAGACCGGCTACTGCAAAGGCCGGGGCGGCTCGATGCATATTGCGGAAGTGGAGAAGCAAAACAATCTCGGCTCCACCGGCATCGTCGGCGGCAACCAGCCCCCCGCCGTCGGGGCGGCGCTGGCCGAGAAGTTCAAGAAGAGCGGCAAGGTCGTTCTGTCCTTCTTCGGTGACGGCTCGTGCAACACGGGCACCTTCCATGAGTCGATGAACATGGCCTCGACGCTGAAGGTGCCGCTGGTGGCGATCATCGAGAATAATCTCTACGGCATGAGCGTGCCGTTTTCCGGCAGCGAGATCGACGGCACCGCGTGCGCGAGCAATATCGAGGATATCGCGATTCGAGCCGCCGCCTACGATGTGCCCGCTATGATCGTGGACGGCCAGGACGTCGTGGCGGTCTTCCAAGCGATCCGCAAGGCTGTTGCGCGGGCCCGCAGTCAAGGCCAGATGATGATCGTTGAGTGCAAGACCTACCGCTGGTACGGCCACAGCCGGAGCGACCCGCGGGCCTACCGGACCAAGGCCGAGGAGAAGACCTGGCACCAGCGGGACCCTATCACTGTGCTGCGGGGCAAGCTCACCGCCGAAGGGCTCAGCACCGAAGAGGAACTGGATCAGATCAAGGACAAGGCTTTTACGACCATCGAGGACGCCACGGAGTTCGCAATGAACAGCCCGTGGCCCAATCCCGCAGACGTTGCCAAAGACGTCTATGTGCAGGAAAGCTACCCGGCCCAAGTGCTGGAAGCCGACAAAGAGATGTCCCCCAGGACCATGGAGGCAACGAAGGCGTTTGAAGAGGCCGTCGCCGCTTCGGCTGCGAAGACCAAGAAAGAACGAACGGAGGAAGCCCGCGACAAGATCAAATCCGGGTTCGGGATGGACATCATGACCATCGGGCAGGCCGTCTCCGCCGCCCAGGCTGACGAGCTGAGGCGCGATGAACGGGTCTTCGTCTTTGGCGAAGACGTCGGCCTGTACGGCGGCGCTTACCAGGCGACGCGAGGGCTCCTGGCCGAGTTTGGCAAGGAGCGTGTGATCGATACGGCCATCTCCGAGGCGGCCATCGCCGGGGCGGCGGTCGGGGCGGCGCTTCGGGGCATGAGGCCGGTGGCCGAGATTATGTACGTTGATTTCGTGACGATTGCCATGGACCAACTCGTCCACGTCGGCGCATACAACCGCTACATGTTCGGCGGCAAGGCCAAGGTCCCGATGGTGCTCCGCACGGAAGGCGGCGTGGGCCGATGCATCGCCGCCCATCATTCCGAGTCCCTGGAGGCATGGCTCATGCATCCGCCCGGCCTGTACGTCGTCATGCCCTCCACGCCCTACGACGCAAAGGGTCTGCTCAAGGCGGCGATTCGAAGCGACAATCCCGTCGTCTTCATCGAGCACAAGGCGACCTACGGCCAGATGGGCCCGGTGCCGGAAGGCGATTACATCAT
>CBFDDG010000692.1:0-2342 GCA_965603505.1 uncultured Phycisphaerae bacterium
AGGCCGAACGCCGGCTGCTTCTCGGAGCCGATGACCTGCGGCATGCCGGCGTAGGGCCCGGAGAACTCCTGGTACCCTCTTCCCTTGGGCTTCTCGAAGCCGTAGGAGCCGCAGAAGTAGTCCTCGGTTCCCGTGCCGCAGATGGTTGGGAACTCCTTGTCGCCGTCCATGAAGAACTTGATCTCGCCTTCCCCCCACCAGCCCGGGCTGTTGGAACCCCACGTCATGTACGTCCCGACGTAGTGGCCCTTGCCCCGGATGCCGTCCACGATGGTGTAGTCCTGCTTGTCGGGCAGGGGATTGACGCGACGGAATTGGGCGTGGAAGTAGGCCATATTCTGCGGCACCCGCGTTAGCGTATAGTCGATCTGGTAGTACAGGACCATACCCTTGTCCGCAATATTCGTCATGGTGATTTTGCATCGCTTGCGGAAGGGCATCATCCAGTAGCAGTTGAAGCCGCTCTTGGGGTTCACGCAGACCGCCAGGGAGGTCACCTGCGTGTACTCGCCCATGCCGCACGCGAAGAAATCGCCCGCCGGGCATTCCACGGACGGGGTCTCCTCGCCGTCCCAGTAGATGCGGAAGATGTTCATGCGATTGTCGCCGGTCGGCGTCATCCAGATGTGCTGGATCGCGCCCATTCCTTTGATATCCGCCATCACGAACGTTTGCCCCGGATTGATTCGTACCGAGGGTGACACCTTCCAGCCTTGCCCCAGTTCGCGGGCGGCTCGTGCGCCGGTTCCCTCGGTAGCCATGCCGCCTTTGCCCTTTTCCCCGGTGAAGTTCTCCGGGCTGATCGAGCGCGTCTTGGCGTCCGACAGTCTCGGCAGGTTGCTCAAGTCCATAGCCAAGCCATTGAAGGATCGGCTCTGTGCGGCCAGCTCACCGGCAGCAAGGCCCATCACAAGACAGGCGATCAGCACCAGCGTGCCGCGTCGATGTGGCGAGGTTTTGTGGTTACGTCCCATTCTCTTCCCTTTCCATTCTCTATGAGAGTCACGCGCGGAGGCAAGCACGGACGGACCTGCCGTCGGTCATTTCTCCACGTGGCTCTCCAATAGCTCCTTCTCTGCCTCTGTAGTCCAGAGGCCGTCTTTCAGATAGGCCGCAACATCGGGCAGCTTCCGGGCGAGGTCCTCCAGCCGGACGAGTCCCAAGTCCCGGCACGCCGGGTAGACCATGATCTTTCCCGCCACCGAGCGGCTCTCCACCGCGCGGATGCCCTCGACGGCGCCCTCGAAGCCGGAGATGGCCGCGACGCTGACGTTCGTATCCAGCCGGCCCGATTCGACCTTCTCTAACATGCGCTTCATGTCGTCGAGTGTCGAGCCGCTGGTGCCGATGAAGTACAGCCGCTTCTCCACGTAGGCGTCCAGGTCGATTTCGCCGGAAACCGTCGCGGGGATGCCCGCGAAGATATTGATAATGCCGCGCGGTGCGGAGCTGCGCACGGCGGCGGCCACCAGCTCGGGCACCGGCGCCATCAGGACCGTGTAGCTGTAGTCCTCGTTCATCTCCTGCTTTTTCGCGTTGTAGGGCGTATACTCGACGCGGTTTATCTCGGCGAAAGGCTTGGCGATCTGTGTCAATGTCGCCAGCCGGTTATCGTCGACGTCGCCCGCAAAGACGCTGACGCCCTCGACGCCCTGGCAGATGTTGCGGACGACGTGCATCATGCCCATCGGCCCGCCGGCGCCGACGACGTTGATTCTGTCGCCGTGGCGAATCTCGCCCGTCTTCGGAATGTGCTTCATCGATTCGGCCGGATCTTCGCCCGTCGTTCCGATGATGCGGATGCCGCCGTAGTGAACGCGGCCGACCATGGTCATGACGGGTCTGCCGAACCGCTCCCCCTCGAGCACGATATTCAAGAGCCCGTGGGCAGCCACTTTGGCGAACAATCCCTCCACCGCCCGCGCGCTCGATCCAAAGTAGATGACATCGTCGTAGGCCGCATCCTCCAGCTCTTCGACGGATTTGGCGCGGATGATCAACGGGGCCAGATCATCGGGCGGGGCTGATTTGGAGACCCACGTGATCTCGCCCGGGGTCCCGTATCGCCGGAAGAGGTTGCTCATTCGACCTTCTTCGACACCCGCATCCGAAACGATCAGCATCCGGCCGTCGGCCCTGAGCGTAGTCCGTTCCTTCGTGACATACGCATCTTCCACGCAGGCCCAGGGCTCGCACAGCGCGACGGCCGAGCCGGATCGCTCTTCACCGGTCGGGATCAACATGGACTCGCCGTCCGGGGCCGTGATGATCCGCTCGTCCATCAGGACGTATTCCTGCAGCGCCCCTTCGAAGTTGTAGCCGAAGGCCGCGTTGGAGCTGGC
>CBFDDG010000693.1:0-2333 GCA_965603505.1 uncultured Phycisphaerae bacterium
CGCACGATGACCGATGACGTGGACGGCGTCCTGCGCGCCTACGTCGGCGAGGGCCAATTCACGAACGACAAGCTCGAGACCTTCGGCGGCTACGGCGTGATGAAGATCGACGACTTGCAGACCCTGCTGGCCTACATCTGCGAGATGGGCTTCGAGCACCACGTCGCGGTGAGTCTCTCCCAGACCGCCGACGCCATCGCCGAGGCCCTCAGCAAATACTTAGCCTGGTCCGTCTACCTCCACGCCTGAGCCACGCGGATGCCCTTCGTGGGTGAGGCAAGAATGTATGATCAAGAAAAGAGCCAAGCCATCTGAATCCGCATGGGCGCCTTCTGTGCTGCTGTTTGTGGAGACCTCGCGTGAGTTTGGACGTGGGTTGCTCCATGGGATCGCAAAGTACTCGAGGGTGCACGGCCCGTGGCGGGTGTACCGCTGGCCGGGGGCGCTGGATTCGGTACTGCCCGAATGGAAGTATCTGAAGATTGACGGGGCTATCGTGCGCGATGTCAAGGTTGTCGAGGCCCTGGCGCACTCGGGCATCCCCGTGATCTTCGCCCAGCACAACAAGGAGAGCTACGCGCCCTTTCCCGGGATCATCACGGATAGCGCGTCGATTGGGTCAATCGCGGCCGAACATTTTCTCGATCGCGGCTTTCAACATTTTGCCTATTGTGGGTTCGACGAGTTTGCCTGGTCGAGGGGGCGTGCGCAGCACTTTGCCGAGCGGTTGAGACGGGCGGGTTTCGAGACCAATGTGTACCGACAGCCCACCTCCCGCCGGGCTCTCAGGAACGAGCAGAGCCGTATTGCGGATTGGCTTGCCTCGCTGCCGACGCCGGTGGCGGTGATGTGCTGTAATGATGATCGCGCCTTGCAAGTCATCGAGGCGTGCAAACTCGTGAATCTTGACGTGCCCGATCCTGTGGCGGTGCTTGGCGTCGACAACGATGTTCTGGTGTGCGATCTGGCGGATCCGCCCATTTCCAGTATCGCGTTGAATACGGAGGGGGCCGGCTATGAGGCGGCGAGACTGCTGGAAAGTCTCATGAAAGGCGAGGCGATGGCCGGCCAGGTCATTCCGGTCCGCCCCAGGCATATTGTGACGAGAATGTCCACCGATATGCTGGCGGTTACGGACAAGGATGTCGCCGCGGCGCTGCGGTTCATCCGGCGGAATCCGAACCGCCTGATCCAGGTGGGCGATGTGGTGGAGGCGACGAATGTATCGCGACGAGTGCTGGAGAAGCGGTTTAAGACGATGCTCCGTCGATCTGTACATCAGGAGATCCGGCGGGTTCGTGTGAACAACATCATTCAACTGCTTGCGGGCACAGATATGAGCGTCACGGACATCTCGGTGCATTGCGGCTTCGATGGCGTGGAGCACATCGCTCGCTATTTCCGCAAGGAGACGGGCACCAGCTTGCGTGAGTATCGCAAGCGGTATGCCCCGCGGTAGCCCTCGGCTATTTCACTGAGAAAGGAACGCCCATGAGATCGGAGGATGGAACGCAGTCGATGTGGAGGCTGACACGGCTGGCTGCAATCTTGGCTGTCTCAACATTCCTGACGGTGGCCGCTCGCGCAACTTCTGAAAGGGCCCTTTACCTGGACCCGAACCAGCCGATTGAGCGACGCGTTTCGGATCTGCTCTCGCGCCTGACGCTCGAGGAGAAGGCGATACTGCTGAACCACCGGGGGCCTGATATTGAGCGCCTCTGGATCAAGTCCGACAAATGGAACCAGTGCCTGCACGGCGTTTGGTGGGACCGGCCGACGACGATGTTTCCCATCTCGATTGCCATGGCCGCCACGTGGGACCCCGATTTGATTCGCGAGGTTGCCACGGCTATTTCTGACGAGGCCCGCGCGGTTTATAACTTGTGGCATCAGCAGCCGGAGATTGACGCGGAGCACAAGGGTCTGATCTATCGTGCCCCGGTGATCAACATCAGTCGCAATCCCTACTGGGGCCGCATCAACGAGTGCTATGCCGAGGACCCCTTCCTGACCGGACGCATCGGCGTGGCCTACGTCAAGGGCCTGCAGGGCGACGATCCCCGATATCTCAAACTGGTCTCCACGCTCAAGCACTACGCCGTCAACAACGTCGAGAGAGACCGGCAGAAGCTTTCGGCCACCGTGAGCGAGCGGATGCTGCACGAGTACTGGCTGCCACACTTCCGCGACTGTATCGTCGAGGGCCGGGCCCAATCGGTCATGGCTTCGTACAACGCCATTAACGGCGTCCCAAACAACATCAACAAGATGTTGCTGACCGGCATTTTGAAAGAGCAGTGGGGTTTCCGGGGGTTTGTGGTCTCCGATTTGGG
>CBFDDG010000694.1:0-2321 GCA_965603505.1 uncultured Phycisphaerae bacterium
GCAACCGCCGATACGCGAAAGCTGGGGGCCTTGAGATTCTCGTCGGCTGGCTTCTACATCGGAGCGGGCAGGGCCCTCGAAACGGAAGCCTTCTGGTCCGGCCTGATCGACGACATCCGCTTCTATAACCGCGCCGTCAAACCATAGCCAGCCTACGACCAGAAGACTTCGGTCGATGCCTGATGTACCCTCCTGCAGCCCGGGGACCACCTCGTGACGGTCCCAAGGCCGCCCTGGGCTCGTCGTCCAGGAGAGAGATGCGCGACGATCAGGCCCCCGGGGGACATAATCGCCATCGTCCACTGCGGATCTGTCCGGGCGATGACGTTATGTCCCCGAGTGCCCTGTGTTCTTACTTGAAGTGGTGGACCCAACGCAACACAAACCGCTCGCCGTCAGGGCGATAGTCCGTATCGGACTCAAAATAGAGATTGAAGAACAAGTGGTCGTCCTGCGAGAAGCTCCAAAGAAAGCCTGGGCCGATGGCGCAAGCCTTCTCTTTGCAGCTCACGGTGTGACCATCCTCCTCAGACTTGTCGGTTTGCTGGAAGTAGTATCCATTGATGCCGGCTCGCAATTTCTTCGGTATGAACTCGTAAGCGGTCGCGAAGTTGACGTGCCACGCCTCGCCCGCCTGTGTGTCGTCGGCGAGCGACCCGATGAAGGGATCATGGTTCTTGGCATTCCACAGGTAGTGGACGCGCCAGGACGTCGTCAGTTTCGGACTCCAAAAGAACGTGCCCGCCCAGTACGGATTGAACGAGAAGAAATTGCTGCCGGGATTCAGGGGCTTTTCATCGTCATACTTGCCCACGGGCCAAATCGTCTGGAATTCGACGCGATGCATGAAGATCGGGCCATTGTTTCCCATGATCGGGTCCCACTGCAGATACGGGCCGACCAGGACGTCGCCCAAGCCGCCGCCGTTGTCCGCCAGCGTGCCGTTCTTGTCTGTGGCGTCCATGCAGACGAGCGGCACAATGACGTCGAGACCCCACTTGCCGCCGAACAGCAGGGGTGTGTCAGACTGGTAGATGAACTGATTGAGGCTGACCCAAACATCCACCTCTGCGTTCGAGGCAGGAGGACCGCCAGGACCAATAGGCGCATTGGAGAATTCGTCGGCCGTGTAGTACTGGAAGTACTCGGTAAAATAGAAGCCCGGACCGGCCGGCGGGCCACCGTCAAGGAAACTGGTAAGGCCAAGGTTGACGGCTGGCTGGTCGTAGGCCCCCGCCGAGCCGACCAACAGCGTGCACACCACCGTCAAGATACAGTACATTCGCTTCATAGTGGACCTCCTAAACAAGAACCATCACAGGGCAATGCGGCAAGCCCGCACGGCAACTTCGCAATAGACTGTTCCGCAACGGGGGAATTGTCAACCATAAATCCAAAATCTTCCAACACAGGTATATTATTGTCCTGCCCGTCGCCACGTTTCAGAAAAGCGACGAGGGCGATCCCGTTGCGGCCGTGCGGCTCGCGGCACGACGGGCCTTCTTCTTTCTGTTCACGTCCAGCCACCGGGATTGGGCCGTTACCCATGTGTGCTGGTGGTCGAGTGGAAGACCATGCGGACTTCCGATTTGTGAATAGAGTGACTCGGATAGTTATGGAATGGGGAGCGTGGGGGTGTGTAGAACCTGGGCAATATTGGTGACCCTCGGCCTGTCAGGTGGCAGCGCGCGACACCAAGTCTGCAAGCACGGGAGCATACCGCGTCATCATCAGCCCTATCTGCTGATCGAGAGTACCTCTGGTCTGCCGCTATTCGGATCAGTGAAGCGGTCTTCATCCCGGATTTGCCTCCTTCGGTACTGAACGTAGGCTGCGCGCATCGCCACATAGGGATCCACGGCCGCCGACTTGAGGATTTCGTATTCGCCGATGCGCAATGAACCCTGGTTGACGCCGCGCAGGGAAGATATGCCGATCGCAAGCTCCGAAGGCTCGACGTACCGAACCGGATTCAAGAACTGGTTGCCCAACATGCCCAGCGAATCGCGTAAGGTCGATGGACCGAGCAGCGGCCACACCACATAGCATCCCTCGTCCAGACCATACACGGCCAGAGTTTGCCCCAGATCCTCCTGGGCCGGCTCCAGCCCCCACTGATCGCGTGCCGGGTCACCGAAGCCCAGCACACCGACCGTAGTGTTGATGGCGAACCGGTGCACCTCGGTTCCGGCCGCCGAGCCTTTGCCTTGTAGAAGACAGTTGACCAGACGTGACGGAGTCCCCACATTGTGAAAGAAATTCCCGATGCCTATGCGAACCGGCTCAGGCACCACGCCTGCATAGGCCTCGGTGATGGGCTT
>CBFDDG010000695.1:0-2312 GCA_965603505.1 uncultured Phycisphaerae bacterium
CCGGAACGGCAGCTTGCCTTGTAGGTGCAGCACGATGGTCTCGCGCTGCTCGTGCAGCAATTCTGCCATGGCGGCTTCGAGCTTCGCCATCAGCTCGCGCCTCATCGCCGCATGATCAGGCCCGTCGTCACCGGCCCGATGCAACGGAATCCCGTTGAGACTTGCCGAAGCACGTCGCTGCATCGTGCGGTTCCTGTCACGGGCGCGATTGGCCACGCAGATGGCCAAGTAGCCCTTCAGACTGCCTTTCAGCTCGAAATCACCGGTCGTCGCGGCGAAATTGACGAAGACGTCGTGCAGCACGTCTTCGACGCCGCTGCGGTCGTGGAGCAGGCCGGCGGCGACTTTGAGCAGACCATCGCGGTATTTCTCGTAGATCCGGCACAACGCCGCCGGATCTCCGCGATTAAACCGCCAAATCAGTATCCTGTCTTCGATCGTTGACAAGAGTCGTCGTGCTCCAACAACCGGCCGTCTACCATAGAAACGAATCCGCCGCGAAGTTAGTCTAAGCAAAATTGTGTCTTTTTGCGAGGTTGGGGCCGTCAAAGCTGCGACTTGGCAAGTGACGTGCGTCCGGACAGATGTGTCGGTCCGAGGATTACGACGAATGCGACGGCAAGGCCCCGCGAGAGGATGGCGTGCGTGTGCGTCGGCAATTGGGGCGTGAAGCAGCCGGTGACCGCAATGGAGGGGTGGAACAGCCGGACCGGCAGGAGGCTGCCGGCGGTATTGTTGTAGAGCCATGTGAACAGGATCGTCGCTGGGATGACGGCGGATGCATGAAAACATCGCACGAGAAAGCCGGAAATGTTATGATGCCTCGCTTTGAAATCGGCTTTGGACGAAGGAGATGAGTGTGCAGTATGGATTGATTTTCGACGTGGACGGCCTCATTGCCAACACCGAGCCGTTGAATGCCCGGGTGACGATTCGGGTCCTAGACGAGATGTTCGGTCTGAAAGGTGTCCGGCCGGAAGACTTCACGGCGGGCCTCGGCAGGGGGGCCGAGGCGTTCGTTAAGGCCGGGGCTGTCGTCCACGGCCTGGAGCTGACCGATGAGCAGGCCCACGCCGCCGCCGAGGTTCGCGAGCAGTACCTGACGGAGTCCGTACGCGACGAAGGGCTGCCCGCGTTCCCGGGTGTCCTGGACCTGATCCATGCGGCTCTGAGAGATGGCGGCTTTCGATTGGCGATTGCGACCAGTGCCACGCGGGAGCTGTCGGAGGCCATTCTCAACGCGGTGAAGGTGCCGTATCAGCAGATGGTCTACGTTAGCGGCAGTGACGTGACAAGGAAGAAACCCGACCCGCAGATCTTCCTGATCGCCATCGGCCGGCTGGGTATCGAGCCGGCCCGGTGCGTGGTGTTCGAGGACGCCCCCAGCGGCGTCCAAGCCGCGAAGGCGGCAGGCGCCCGGTGCGTCGCCGTGACGAATACCGTATCCGCCGAGGAACTCGCCGGGGCCGACCTGATCTGCGATTCCTTGGCAGAGATCGGCGTCGGGACCGTTCGAGAGTTGGTCGAGTAGGGCCGCTCAAGCTGTGACCGCTTCGGCTCCTCGGGCGTCTCGTGCCATTCCGTGCAGGTCCCACCCGGGATGGGGATTCTTTTGCGAGATGCGAACAGCGAGATATGCCCTATTTCGCCGACCTTCTTGATTTTTGCGACGTGCCGGCTTATCATCTACGGTGTCGGCAAAGGAGCTCCGGGTTTTGTGAGTGGCCAAGATGCACCGACGATTGCACAGATAGCAGATAGCAGTTCATCCAAAGAAAGGAAGACGCAACCATGAGAAGTCGCTGTTATATGATGTGGTGGGTCATGATGGTTTCTGTGGTATCGACTTGCAGTCTTGTCGTTGCGGAAGGCATCGATGTGACGGCTCTGACGCAGGAGACACAGAGGGTGTCTCAGAAGCCGGATGAGATGACTCTGGTGTGGTGGATTCCTGAGGAGTTCTGGGCGGCCAGCTTCGCTCAGACGCCGGACATGACGGCCGCACAGACGGAGGAATTCCTCAAGGTCGTCCGGCCGTACACGATGATGGCCGTTGTCGACGGCACGATGGGCGCCTTCGGCGGGATCACCTACAAGTCCGAGGAGTACATTCGCACCAATACGCGCATCGTGGACGCCCAAGGCAAATTGTATCCGCCCCACAAGGCCGATCAGGTGGACGCCGACACGAAGAACATGCTCCAGATGATCAAGCCGATGCTGGCCAACATGCTCGGGCCGATGGGCCAGAACATGCATTTCCTCTTGTTCCCGGCCAAGACCGAGGAGGGGGTCCGAATTGCCAACGCCAA
>CBFDDG010000696.1:0-2310 GCA_965603505.1 uncultured Phycisphaerae bacterium
CCGACTTCCACGGCGTCGACAGCTTCACCTATACCGCCGACGACGGCAACGGCGGAACCGACACGGCCACGGTGGCCATCACCATCACGTTCGTTCATGATTGGACGGACGTCCAAACGGATCACGTCAGTGAACTCACGCCGATTTCCGCCGTGCTGCACGGCCTACTCCTCGACGAAGGTGAGGAAGCCTGCGAGGTTGGTTTCCATTATCGGCGAGTGGAAGACACCGACGTATTGATAACGACCTTACTGAGTGATGTGCGGACTGGAGAGGCCTTCGAAATGCTTGTCGCAGGCCTAAGCCCCGGGACGACCTATCAGTACGCGGCCACCGCCAGAAACCCCGCCGGCGGCGCTGCCGAAGGCAGTCCGCGGGAGTTCACAACGCCTGTGAGGCTCACGGTCTCGTCGACGAAAGGCGGTACGGTGACCGAGCCGGGGACAGGGGCATTTCTGTATCCGGAGCCAAATGAAGTGGCTCTCGCCGCTGAGGTCACGGATGTGGGGTACTCCTTCTGGTGCTGGCAGGGCACGGCAGCAGCGGCTGACAAGGTTGAAGACATCGATTCGCCGAATACGTCGGTCCTCGTGGACGGAGACGACACACTCAGGGCGGCATTCTTGAAGGATGCAGCCGTGTCGCCTGATGACCTTGATCCGTCATCGTGTCGAGGTACGGAGTTCAGCACGTCGCAGTATTGGATCTTTGGAGACCCCGCCGATGATCCCGCAACGGCTTTGGAGCGTGTGTACGATATCGCCGGAGTTCCACCAGGCGGACTGCCGCCTCTTCCCGGAACGTCCCTCACGGAGGATACGCTGCCGGTCGCGGGCAAACGATGGTGGTTGGATGATGTCCTGTGGGGATCTGGTCGCTATGGCCTGCTGGCGCCTGATGGACTTCGGCCGTCGATCAAGGTGTGGGTGTCGGGATACATGAGGACGGTTGTGTGGGTACAGATAATCTGGCTGGAGGCGGATGGGATCGCGGATGAGATGTTCCCGGAAGGGATGCCGTACGAACCTGTGCTGGAGAATTTGGAGCCGATCCCGTTGGCGCCGCCGCTTCTGGTCGAAGAGATCGCTCTGCCGGATGGCTGGCGCCACAGCACCTTCATGTGGGAACTGTCTCCGGGCGTGGAGACCGCTTCGTTTACCATCGGCGGCCGGATCGTGGTGGATACGCTGATCGTTGACACGTGCGTGACGGTTCCGACATGGTCCGATGTGATTCACGTGGACGACGATGCTCTGTTTGATCCGGGGCCGAATGACATAACTGTCAGCGATCCTCTTGAGAACGGGACACCCGAGCATCCCTTCGACTCCATTCAGGAGGGGATCGATCTGGCAACAGATGGGGCACTGGTCTTTGTACATGATGGTCGCTACACGGAGACCATCGATTTGTTGGGCAAGGCGATCACGGTCGCAGCTCAGTGGCTTCTCGACCCGGATGTTCGCCACTCGTCCGTCATCGACTCTGAGGGGGCGGGCCCGGTGGTAACGATGGTCAACCGCGAGAACCAGAACTGTCTGTTGAGCGGCTTCATCATCATGGGCGACAAGAACTTCAATAGTCCAACAGTCCTCTGCGACCGATCCGATGCGCTGATTTCCCACTGCGTCGTGTGCGGGAACATGAATCTATCGGATACAGGAGCGACCATTGCCTGCGTGGAAAGTGAAACGAAGTTCATCAACTGCACGGTCACCGGCAATTGGGCCGGCATCAAAGGGGCTGTGCTCTGGTTCGTGGACTCTCCGAAGGCCCGCGTGCTCAACTCGATTGTATGGGCTAATGAGGGGCCGGTGATGGCGGTTGTGTCGGGTCCTGCGCCCAAGGTGGACTACAGCGACGTCCAAGGAGGCTGGCCCGGCCATGGCATCCTCAATCTGCCGCCACACTTTGCAGATCCCGGATACTGGGATGACATGGGCACCCCTGAGGACCTTACTGATGATCTCTGGGTGCTCGGAGATTATCACCTGCGGAGCAGTCAGGGCCGACTGGACACCAGGACCGAGACGTGGCTGGTCGATGTGGTAGATAGCCCGTGCATCGATTCGGGCCATCCGAAATCGGTCTGGCACCGAGAGCCGCCGCCTCATGGCAGCCGGATCAATATGGGTATATACGGAGGTACAGAACAAGGGAGCAAATCTGTCCCACATCCATAGGCGGCGGTGGGATTCGAACCCACGAATAACGGTTTTGCAAACCGTCGCCTTGGGCCACTTGGCTACGCCGCCTGACTATCTGACGCGTAATGGCTTACGATAGCCCTGCACGCCTTGTTCTCAAAAC
>CBFDDG010000697.1:0-2308 GCA_965603505.1 uncultured Phycisphaerae bacterium
GATCCGCTTGCTCGTGATCTTCTTGATCGCCTTCGCCCACTCGTTGAGCGGGTCAGCGAGCTGGATGTTGTGCATGAGCAGGGGTGATACGCCGGTAATCTTGAACTTGAGGCATTTCCGTTTCATGGGTCGTTTCCTTTTCCTGCGTAGGCGTTATCCGTTTCACGTCGCCCAGCCGAGGCCGCGCGGCCTCTTCATCTCGGCTCCGTGTTTGCGCGATCAGTTCGATCAGGTTAAACGGCAGACTCAATACCTCGACGTCTGCGCTTTTTGTGATTCCAGAACCTCGATGTGCGGCTGCCATGAGTAGCTCCCATCTGTTGCGATATCAAAGTGCATGACTCCGAAGTCGATGAGGCGGCTGCACTGCTCCGCCCCGTACTCGCTACCGACGCCCTGAAGGGCCGGGCAAGTCAGAAACCGGACCTCCTGCGCGCCCACCATCCGCGTCCCCTGGACGTGGTAGTGAACGTGGCCCCGGATAATGATGTTCGCTCGCGGCTGCCGGCCGGCTTCGCTCCACAGGGCATTCCACGTCTCCTGCTTCGCCAGGGGCGTCATCTGCCCGTAAGGGGTGCTGCTCGACCCGACCATGTGCTTGATATCGAAGATGCAGCCGTTGACCGACGGCCAGCCGTGCGCGCCGATCCGCTTCTCCCCCCGCGCCGCGATCTTGTCGAAGATGAGGTTCTCCCAGTCCCGGACGTGGTATCGCGTGCCGTAGACCATCTCGATATTGTCGGCGTCGGCGACCGCGATGCACTCCCATCCCATTTCCACCTGGGCGTCCCGCTCGTGCCGGATCGTGTCGCGACCGTCCGCCCTCGTGCTCTTGCCGTCCACGCAGTCGCCCACGACCAGCAGTAGGTGAATCGGGCGCAGGGCCTTGATCTTGCGGCGATACCAGGCCCACTGATCCCGCTGTATCGCGCTCCACTTGGCGTCGATCTCGTTCTCGGGGTTCAACTGCCACTGTGGGGGCGTCAGGCCGGACCTGTGCCCGCAGTGCATGTCCGCAATCACCACCACGCGCTTGGTCTTCTGTTTCTTCGCCATCCTTGGCCCTTTCTCTGTTAGCCCCGCAGGAATGCGAGGAAAGCCTTGCGATCGGCTCGCCGGGCGAGATTGAATGTCCCGTGCGCCTGCCAGCCACATTCGGCGCACGTCTTTCGCGCGACGATCGTCTGTCCATTAAGCGCGCCCCGGTGCGGCGCAACCGTCCTAATCCATACGGGCGACATAAAGCATGGCCCGGATGCTTCCGTAGGGTCGGGCGTTTTGTGTGAATGGGGCGGGGCGGCAAGAGGCCCTACGATGCCCTCTAGGCGTTCCACCCGCTCCGCCAACGTCTGCTTCTTCTCTGCTGTCTTCGCCATTGCAATTTCCTTTCTTCCAATCCAACTATCCGGGGATTCCGGCGAGTTCGCCCCTGAGATAGTCCCGTACCGCATCCTCGCCGTGGCGGGCCCATATCACGATCAAGTCGCACTCAACCGCCTTGTCGTGCTCGGCACGCGCGCCCTGGCTCTCAGGCAGATCGTCCCAACTGGGACGCATCAGGATGCAATCCCAGTTCGGCCGCAGGCGCGTGATAATCGCGAGGTCGCGGGCGATAAACTCCTGGTCCGGAATCGCGCCGTCTACGGGCACGCTGTTGTGCAGCGGAGCGATCCAGGCATGACCGCACTGGGCGATAAGTTTCATCCATCGCCGCTCGTCTTCGACCTCGCCCGCCATCGCCTCGACGTCTAAGATTCGGTCGCCGGTGGGGCCATACTCGTCTGTCCAGTGCCGGTATCTTCCGCTGATGTAGATGATTCTGTGCATTCTTTGGGTTCCTTTCCGTGGCAGTACGCGTCCAGGATGGTGCTGTAGTTCGAGTTGTCCAGGCATGTGTCATGCCGAGACTCGTCCTTCACATGCAGCGTACCGCTGTTGACGTAGTTGGCAAGCCGCGCGAGCTTGTCGCACATGCGCACCAGTATACCAACCTCCGTAGAGCAAATGCCCAAGAACTCGCATAACTCGAAATTGCGAAACGGGGTGTCGCCCGCCGCGCCGGCATAATCCTTGTTCTTGGCGTCCATGATCGCCAACGCCTCCGCCGCGCTATCCCGCTGAAATTGCAGCAACTCATCGTGGGTCATGTCGATCTCCTTTCGCTCTGGCGGCGATCCACATACCAGATGCCGCCGCCCTTGGAATAAACCGGCACATCCTCGCCCTTATTATAGCCGATAATCTTTGCGGGCGCAAGCTCGGCCTCCCAGCGGCGCTCGCCGCAACCAACGATGCCCTTGCCCGTCGA
>CBFDDG010000698.1:0-2305 GCA_965603505.1 uncultured Phycisphaerae bacterium
TCGGCCGCCTCGGCGACATGGATGTTTAGCCGGCCTGCGCAGAGTTTTTGGGTGATCTGATATCGGTGGGCATCTCTTAGCTCTTTGACAATACTGGCCAAAGCATCGCTGAAATCATCTGGCGATTCGACCAGATGAACGTTTGAGCTGATGCTGAAGACCAGACAGGCTGCCGAGCCCTTGCGCTCGTATTCCCGTTGGAGGTTCTCAAAAAGGCTCAATCGTTCTCTTTCTTCCCTTACCCTATCCTTCGCAAGATCGACTTCCCGGCGTAGCCTTTCTTTCTGCCCCTGCGCATAGGAACGCAGCAGATCAGAAGTGCCGGTGTCGAGATCAATGAGGTTGTCCATGCTCTCGACCACGCGCCGTTTGTCCTCGAGCTGCTGCTGAAGTGTGGCCAAGACATCGATTCCAGGCATGTCGCTGGATGACGGTTGACTGTTAGACCTGCGGTGTATTTGCCGCGCTGCGGCGGTTGGGGTGATGTCTCTGAAGTACGAGAACGACAGACGAAGCTCAGGAAAATGGGCTTCCAGATAGTCCTGTAGCGGCGGGATATCCCGGGCCCACGTCTCGCCTTCCTCGGTAATGGACCGCAGGTAATACGCTTTGCTGCCTTTGACGACAGTCTTTGAACCGACATGAATGCATAGGATTTCGATCTGGGTCTCTGCGTGCCACCAGACGTCCAACACGAGCCGGTAGCTGAGCTCTCCGATCTTGTGGAAGTCTCGTTCGGCGAGAACACTATAGCAGGTATCTCTGACCATATCGGTGTGTCTTTGCCAAGGCCAGCTTCAAGCGATTCATTTCCCTGATCATAGCCATTTGTCCCGTCGCCCGGAGCCTCGCCGCTTGAAGCTGGGCCATTACCCTGATCCTGGCCGCCTGTAAGTTTAGCGCTTGCAGCCGGGTCAATTCACGTTGGCGATGCATCTGTCGTTCGAATAGGGCCTTACGGATGAAGAGTTGGTCCTGGAAGGCCTGGCGCCGCCAGAGACGAGATAGGCAGATCGGACAAACGGTAGCCAGCGTTTGGCCGACAAAACCACGCCGGCAGTGTCCGCACAGCAACCGTGAGCAGACTCGACATCGCGTCTCACAGTGATTGCAGCACCTGCGCAACCTGCAATAATCGCACCGACCTCGCAACTGTTCGACGTCTGTGACCGGCCGGTGGCAGCTGGGACAACGTGTAGCTGAACGCCGCGCCGTTACGCTGAGTCGACCACGGCCGTCATCGGCGAGGTTTTCGGTGCTGCTACTGAGCACGTGACCGGTTCGGTCGACGGTTAGAAATCGCTTCATGACCTTTCTCATCATTATCACCGCCTTTGTTCTTCGAGGTGTCCGGGCACGCCCTCCCGGCGTTACCCTCTGGAAGTTCCACATGACTGCTTTCGGCGTCTTCTTCGACATTTGAATGCCGATGACCGCAGTCGGGGCAATTCTGGTCGCGCTCCATGGGCAGAGCGATGGTTGTGAATGAGAAGTTGGCCGGATGGTTGCCCAGATACTGTGCGAAGACGTCCTTGCCAGCCAAGCGGTACTCAGGATCAATCTTGACCTGTAAGAGGTTCCGATCTCCCAGTCGCTCAATGAGCCGTCCCATGCGGTTATCGGCGCCGCGCGTGAGGATGCCGACGGCAATCTGGCCGGCGATGGCGTCCACCAGATGGAGGTCGAAGATGGTGCCGCCGGCGCTGTCAATGCTTGCGGCACCGGCCGCAAACGCTTGATATCGGCTCGAACAGATGCAGTGGTAGCAGGCCTCTGTGACGCCGGGCACGTAGTAAATAAGCTCACCGGCTCGCCCGTCCTTATACAGGCCGATCCACATCGCGGCTTTGCCCAATCTCAGGGCTTCGAGGTTCCCGCGGGCTTGAGCCGGGAAGAAATCCGTTGCGAAGATAAACAGATCTGTGTCGCCGAAGAGGAGGTCATGCTCTTCGGTGGATATCTCACAATAGTCGCGGATGTGGCATTCGACCTCGACTTCCGGGTTGATTTGGCTCAGATATCGCGCAACTGCCTCGACCTTGTGCTGGCCCAGGTCAGTCGAGTAGAAATCCTGTCTGGCGGGGTTACTGTCGGAGATGCGGTCGAAGTCCACGAGTGAGGCCGCCCCGAGGCCGCTGCGAACAAGACCACATATCAGGTCGTGAGCGCCGCCAACCACAGTTACCCGACTTTGCTGCATGACATTAAGGTCAATCGTAGGGGCGATTCTGTCGAAATTCATAATGCTGCTCCTTAATCCGTTGCTAAATCCACGGCCTCTGGCCGTGTGACCCGAAGAGCTTCG
>CBFDDG010000699.1:0-2298 GCA_965603505.1 uncultured Phycisphaerae bacterium
ATCACCGTCCGAAACGGAACCTGCTACAAGTGCTTCAACTGCGGAAACTCCATGGGTTGCTCCTGACATGGGTGATGGATGATTGATAATTGTCGGGCGGACGACTCACCCTCGTCCGCCCGATGCCTTTTCCGCCCGCAGGCATACCGAGCGAATTACTTGCTGCGGCCTCCAGATTGCGGTAAAATGGTGAGTATGATCGACCCGGAAGCCATTGTCGGCGGTGAGTGGGCCGACTGGTATCGGCTCACCCCCATACAGCGCTGGCACGCCAGCGGCCAGCTATGGGAACACTATCTGCAAATCGGAGGTTCGCTTGATCCCGAGCCGGATACGGAAAGTCCTTTCTACGATGGCCGACCACCGGGTCCGTGCCCTGTTGATGGGCGGCCAGGCGTGCGTGTTTTACGGCGCAGCGGAGTTTAGCCGGGATACCGACCTGCTCATCTTGGCCGACCCCGCCAATCTTGCGCGACTGAAGGCGGCCCTGCAACACTTGCAGGCCGAGCGTATTGCGGTTCCCCCTCTGGCCCTCGATTATCTGCAACGGGGGCACGCCGTCCACTTCCGTTGTCACCATCCCGAAGCGGCTGACATACGGGTGGACGTCATGTCCCGCCTGCGCGGGGCCGACGAGTTTGACGCTCTCTGGTCCCGGCGCACGACGTTGACCGACACGGATGGGGTTGTGTATGAACTGCTCGCTCTACCGGATCTGGTTCAGGCCAAGAAGACCCAGCGAAGCAAGGATTGGCCCATGCTCCAGCGCCTCCTGGAAGCCCATTACCTCCAACACCGTGCCGCTGCCACATCCCAGCAGCAACGTTTCTGGCTACTTGAGTTGCGCACCCCTGAACTGCTCGTGGAGGCAACCCAACAGTGGCCCGAACTGGCCGAGCAACTTGCCAGGCAAAGGCCCCTGCTGCTCTTGGCCAAAGCTGGTCAGGTTGAGGCGTTGCGAGACGCCCTTTCGGCAGAAGAACGGGCCCAGCGCGAAGAGGATCGCATCTACTGGCAGCCATTGAAGGCGGAACTGGAGCGGCTGCGCCATGCCGCGCGCAGTGACCGCCAGACTGACGAAGACGTGCCATAACCACAAGCCAGGGCATTCGGCATTGGCTGCCTACGCTCGCTCGTCGCCGGCAGGCGATGACCCGATTTGGCTTCGCCCATGAGCATCAGTGCCCTTGCGGGCCAATGCCTTCGAACGTGACCTGACGCAGCGTATCCTGTCCGCCGAAGCGACGCACCGCGTCCAGGATCTCCAGCCCGGCCAGCCGGCCTTCGCTGTCGTAATCGGCGGCGATCCCTTCGGCCAGATGCTTCGTCGTCACCGTCGTCTCACGGAACGTGATGCTCAGCGCATCGACCTCTGGATCATAGCTTATCTTCATAGGGCACCTACCTCTTCCCTCCGGGGCTAATCAACGCACCGCAAGGACGGGAAAGACGACCCACTTTGAAGTCCGAAGCCGGCGCTACTTGTGTCGCTGTCGGCGACGGTCCACTACCTTGGCCGGATGTTCCTTCTCGCGCCGGCGCAAATCTTCGACGATCTTCCTGAGATCGTGCTGATGCTGCTTGACGTACGCCTCACGGTTTCGCCAGACCTCGGCAATGATCTCATCCTCATACATTAGGCGCTCCCTCCGAAAGCAACTCCAATGGCGTGCAAATCTCCGGACAGGTATAGCCTGCGACCGCACAGATCGAACGGATGATGGGCTTTGTGGCCGCGTTATCGATGTGGCGGCAGTTCCACGTCAGCAGGTAGTCCACTTCGTGGATGGCCGCGATCGCAATGTGAAGCGCGTCGCCCTCTGCGCCGACAGGCACGCCGCCCTCTTCTATCAATCCGGCGGCGAAGCACTCGGCTTCGTCGCCGGCCGTCAGTTCGGGCAAATCCGCCAAAACCCGCAATCGTCTCTCCGCTGCCTCAGGATTCCCTTGCGACGCTTCGGCGACGACCAAGGCCGACGTGAACAGTTCGTACTTGTCGCGCTCCTGCCGCCACCATTGCGTGGTGATCTGCTGCCACGCGGCCGCGCGCAGATCCCTGCTCGGCTGCGCCGTCAGATAGCTGATGACCGATGTTTCGATGTACACGCTCTTGGCCATGGTATTCAAGTTACCCGATCCCGCTTCGCTCGACAAGGGGCAAGGGCGAATACCGCACACGCAAGAGGCTCCTTGTCAACGCTCCGGCCCGCCGGTCGACTCCTCCACGATCCGGATCTCCTCGTCCGTCAGGGCGTACAATGCGTTCCTCTCCGCCCGGCCCGCCCTTGCGCACGACGC
>CBFDDG010000700.1:0-2293 GCA_965603505.1 uncultured Phycisphaerae bacterium
CTGCATCATCGGAGCGGGCCCCGCCGGATTGATGGCGGCGATCCACGCGGCGGCGGAGAACGTCTCTGTCCTGCTCCTGGAGAGGAACGCGACGGCGGGATGCAAGCTCCTGCTCACCGGCGGCGGACGATGCAACTTCACCCATACCGGCGGTCCGGAGGAATTGGCGAAGGCATTCGGAAAGGCAGGACGATTCCTGCGGCACAGCCTGTACGAGCTATCTGCTCAGGACATTCGGGACTTCTTTCACGCGCGGGGTCTGGCCAGTACGGCCGAGGCGGACGGCTGCGTGTTCCCCGCGAGCAATCGCGCCGCCGATGTGCGCGATATCCTTGTCGCTGAAGCGGAACGGCTCGGCGTGCGCTTCCTGTACGAATCGCCGGTGCAGGATACTACCGCCCACGGCAGCGGATTCGCCGTGCAAAGCAAAGAGCGAGAGATCATCGCCTCACGTGTGATCATCGCCACCGGAGGAGTCTCCTGGCCGCAGACTGGCTCCACGGGCGACGGCTATCATTGGGCCGCACGGTTGGGGCATACCGTCATGCCGCCCAAACCCGCGCTCGTGCCACTGGTGACGCGCGAGACCTGGCCGGGCGAATTGGCGGGCGTCAGCGTCCCTGGTGTGCGAATGCGGGCCACCATAGGCGGACACAAGCGAACCAGTATCGGCGCGATGCTCTTCACGCAGCGCGGTATCGGCGGCCCGGCCGCACAGGACCTCAGCCGCTTGCTGGCGGACGAAATCTCCCAAGGCACGGCCATTCCTGTCGAAGTCTGTCTCCTCCCGCAAATGAACGAGCCACAATTCGACAGGAAGTTGCAGCAGGCCCTGCACGCGCATCCGAAGAAGACCGTCGCCAACGTTCTCTCCGAATTCGTGCCGCGACAGCTTGCCCAGACCCTCTGTCGTCTCGCGAAATGCGATCCCGATGGCGAGGCCGGCCAGTTCCCGGCGGACAGACGCAAGCGCATCGTGGGAACAATCGAAAGACTGCCGTTGTTTGTCACGGGCACGGAGCCAATCGCCAAGGCTACCGTAACCCGGGGCGGCGTCAGCCGCAACGAGATCGATCCCCGGTCCATGGAATCGAAGATCCGCCCGGGCCTCTTCTTCGCCGGCGAGGTCATCGATCTGGACGGCCCCTGCGGCGGCTACAACCTTCAGATGTGCTGGTCCACCGGCGCCTTGGCCGGCCGCTCCGCGACTCGTTCACTTCCCGGCGCGAACGCGCAAGCCCAATAGAGGTCCCGGATGCACTGTCCCGGTGCCGCCCCTCTTCGATCCCTCTTCTCTCGTGCGTTCCTGTCGGGCTATTGCCCACCGGCCGGCTTGTAGTATTTCATCGCCTCCGGGAGCAACTCCTGAATCTTTTTGATGCGCGTGTCATCCGCCGGGTGCGTACTCAGCAACTCGGGCGGTGCCGCCGCGCCCTCTTTGGCCGCCGCCATGCGCTG
Organism: uncultured Phycisphaerae bacterium; assembly: GCA_965603505.1. Lineage (GTDB taxonomy): Bacteria > Planctomycetota > Phycisphaerae > Sedimentisphaerales > Anaerobacaceae > PLanc-01. The sequence goes on from CBFDDG010000700.1 coordinate 1,459, forward strand.
CCAGAACCCCACCGCCTCATGGGGATCGTAGCCGGCCATGGCCATGAAGATCAGGCCCAGATGGTCCGCCTCCTTTTCGTGCGTTCGGCTGAACGGCAGCAAGATCGCCACCTGTGTGCCCATACCATAGGAGGTCATGAAGAGGTTCTTGGTCTCCTCCGGCTTCTCCTTCAGGGCCGCAGACAACGCCATGCCCCCAAACTGCACGGCCAGACCCTGGGTCATCCGCTCGCCGCCGTGCTTGGCAAAGACATGCGCGATTTCATGGCCGACGACGACCGCCAGCCCCGTTTCACTTTCCGTGATCGGCAGAATGCCCGTGTACACGACGACCTTGCCCCCGGGCATGGCAAAGGCGTTGACCGCATCATCCTCGACCAGATTGAACTCCCACTCATAGCCCGCAAACGGGTCTTTGTCACAGTACTCGGCACAGTACGTCTCCACGGCCTTCTGGATCCGCGACCCCACGTTCTTGACCATGGCCGTCTTGGGTGCGTCGGCGCTCAGCTTGTTCTCGGAGATGAACTGACTGTACTGCTGCACGCTCATCGAGTTGATGATCGAGTCCGGGACGAAATTGATTTGCTTCCGGCCCGTGATCCCAACCTCCGAGCACCCCGCCGGTATGAATGACAGGGACACCAGAGCCACAACGACGGATCTTTTGATTGTTCTCATAAATCGTCCTCCCAGTATCTCCAAAGCTCTTAAGCCACAACGCGCGTCCCCACACGGAAACCGTACACGCGCTCTGTTCTTACGGTCTACTATTAAGCCCCCAATACGGTTCTCATGCAAAGGTTTTTCCCAGATCGACTCCATCGCACGCCAC
>CBFDDG010000701.1:0-2281 GCA_965603505.1 uncultured Phycisphaerae bacterium
CGCGGCTATGACGTGCAAACGGGCGACGTGCTCTGGCAGTGCGCCGGACAGACGGCGAACGTCATTCCCTCTCCGATTGTGGCCTATGGCATGGCGTTCTGCACCAGCGGGTTTCGCGGCAGCGCCCTGCACGCAATCGAACTCGGCCGCACCGGCGATCTCTCTGGAACAGACGCCATTCGATGGCAGGTGAACAAGGGAACGCCCTACGTGCCCTCCCCTATCCTCTACGAGGACAAGCTCTACGTTTGCTCCGTGAACAAGGCCATCCTCTCGTGCTACGAGGCCCGCACGGGCAAGCCCAACTTTGTCGGGCAACGTCTGGAGGCCGTCGATGGAATCTACGCCTCGCCGGTAGGCGCCGCCGGCCGCGTCTATTTCGTCGGCCGCAAAGGCACGACCCAGGTCATCCGAAGCGCCGGGCAATTCGAAATCCTGGCCACCAACGCGCTCGACGATGAATTCGACGCCTCCCCCGCCATCGCCGGTGATGAGCTGTTCCTCAAGGGCAAGAAGCACCTGTACTGCATCGGCAAGGGCTGATGTCTGAAAGGCCGGTCGCGCTGCCTCACTGTGACCGTCTTGGGGCCGGATGGGCGCAGGCAACGAACTCGCTTCGGCGTCATCGCTTCAGTCTTCGTCATGCCCCACTTCGAGGACTACGCCCTGCGGGCTCACCGAGGCAAAGGCGATCTCTCGGCCCCCGGCGCGAAAATGGACGATCCAGACATCCCACTGGGCGGCGAATTCGGCCTCCGCTCGAACCTGTTCGCTTCCCTCGATCCTCTTCTGCACGCGCGGGTCAGCCCGAGCCGCACGAATGGCGTCCTGAGCCGATCCCGGCGGCTCCGGCTCAGCCGGGACGCCTGTCTGCACCATCATCGTGGTAATCTCGGGCCTCAGTTGACCGAGCCACAGATGGCTGTCGCGATACGCGCGGTGACGGTCCGGCGGCGGGCCGTTGTAGATAAAGCCCTTCGCGCCGGCTCGCGCATAGGATTGGAGGACGGCGCGCGCATCCTGCCTCGAATGGAACGGAGGCCAGGCGTCCGGATACCCGAACCCTTCGCCATCCTCGCCGATGGTTCGGCCTCCCTCGGCAATAAAGAACCATGTTGTCTTCTTCTGCCGCCGTTCCAGCATCCGCCGGGCGTGGTGGATCTCGCGTACGGCCTGTAGGTCCTCCGGTCGGCTGAACCAGATGTCAAAACCCAGTCCGTCGGCTGCAGCGGCCGCCGCAATCACCGGCGCAGCATTCCAGGTGCCGGCGGCCTTGAAACACACCGGCAGATCACCGACCAGTCGCTTCGCTTGTCGGACGTACCGCTGGAGGACCTCTGCGTACTCCTCCGCCGAGAACCGCTCGGGCCACCGCCAGACATTGATCTCGTTCCACAGCACGATCCCCCGGACGCATTCGCTGCGAACGGCCGGGGCATAGTCCGCCCAGACGCGAAAGATCGCCTGCTCGACCGCCGGGTCGGTCAGACGCGAGGCGTCGATGCCCCCTTCGGGCTCGAACCAGCGGATACCCGGCCGGGGCCCGTCCGGCATGTGCGGCAGGGCCATGGAGAATTGCACGATACAGGTCCGGCCCGCCTCCGTCATGGCGGCCAGTTTTTGCGCGATGTCCCGCTTGTGCTGCTCGCGCGTGTACTGCGGGTTCTCGATAAACGGGTCGAAGTCGATCCACAGGTTGTGCGTGTCCAATCCGAATTCGTCGTCGGGCCTGACCCCGAATCCCCCGAACGGCACGTACGGGCGGCCGTCCCACCACATCATGTGATTCGGATCGATATGCCAGTGGTGACCCAGATATTCGCCCGAGGACTCAGAGACATCCTGCGTTCCGCCCGCCGTCACAGCTACGGCAAAGGCGACCCACGCAATCGAGATCACGGCTCTGCCACAAGATATGTCATGCTTCATGATGCATCCCCTGCATATGCGTCGAGGTTCTCTCAACGATAGTAGTGGCGCCCACCGACCCTGCCAAGGAATATTCTTGGCCTCCCTCCTTCGCTGTTCTGCCGGTCCCGTTTGTGCTATACTGCACGCTCAGAAGAGTGGACCGAACATGGCCCGTGCCTCGGAAAGGAATGGATATGTTCACACGCCGCAGACAAACAATCGCCTTTGCAGCAACGATCGTTTCTCTTGTCCTCTGCGCCCATACCCCCGTGCGGGGCGCGATGCCCAGGTTCGAGCACCACAAGATCGCCGAGGTCGGCCGCAGCATGGGCCAGACCTCGCTCGTCGATATCGACAAGGACGGCGATCT
>CBFDDG010000702.1:0-2280 GCA_965603505.1 uncultured Phycisphaerae bacterium
CCCGTATCCATTGCACGGCTTCTATGGCCGCGTTCGGATCACGCCTTTGGCCGTCGGCCTGCTCAGTCCGCAGCAGAGGCTGCCCGGATTACCCGAATGTCGTCGATGTAGAGCAACCCGGTGCCGCCGGGAACGGAGCGATCTGGATCGCCTGCGCCGAGGTACATCGACTTGACCGCGGCGGCATTCATGCCATCAAACGAACTGAGCGGGATTCGCCACTCGGTCCACGCGGCTGCCGTCATGACTGCCGGATCGGGATGCACCACGACGGCAGTGTGCCCGGCTTTGTCGTCGATGCCAACATACAGTTGCTCGCCGCTATTGCCGGGATTGCCCCGGACGTAGAGTGTTAGCGTATCGACGCCGTTCTTTGTCCAGTCCTGCGGGTTCTCCCACGTCCGCCTGGCCTCGGAATAGTAGGGCAGGCTCACGTTATTGTAGTCCAGCGGCATGGCCTGCCTCCCGCCGTGGACTAGGGTCTGCTCGGCGAAGGGCGCCTGCCAGTAGCCAACAGTCGAGCCGGTGTTGTTCGTTAGCCCGTCGATCCAGGCCTGGAAAATGGCCTCTCCAGCCTCGAAATTGTCCGTGTAATGCTCGAAATCATCAACCACGACGAAGTCGGCGGTTCTGAAGCTCCAGACGCGGCCCTTCCACGGACTGTCCGGATTGGCGTCGTTGACCTCATCCACGCGCCAGGAATAGACCTTGCCCCATTCCAACAAGCCGGGGTCAAACGTCGTGCCGCTCTGACGCCCCTGGTACAAGGCACTCTCCGTGTCGGCAGCAGCAATCGCATCGGCATCATCCCCGAAGTAGACATCGTGGCGGGATGCGCTTTCGCTTGCGTTCCAGCGAAGGACCAGCGCGTCGGTGACGTTGGCGGCCAGATGAGCCGGGTACGGGCCGGCCGCTCTGACCCAAGGGTGCAGTGGACCGGCGGGAATGATCTGTCGGGGAATGGAAGCACTCTGCCAGGACAGCCTTGCCACGGCACCGCCGGTCTTCTCATACCATTCCATACGGACCGAATACACCTGTCCCGCCACGAGATCCACCCTCGCGTGGTCGTCGGCCGGACCGTGATCCGTCCAGTTATCGATCAGCAGCCAACCGTCCAGCCAGAGTTGGACCCCGTCATCACTCGTGGTGATAAGGGTATAGGTCTCCGTAAGGGGTGCCTCCAATTCGGCCGTCCATCGAGCCGACACCTGATCAGCATGACCGCCGGCCACCTCGCCATTGCCCCAGTCATGATCGATCGAGTCTTCAAGTCGTGTCAGCAGGGGGACGCCGCTCAGCCCCGTACCGCCGAAGTACTGGGCCTTGACGCCTCCGCCGGGTGCGATCGTCGTGAAGCGCCAAACGCTGCCTGCATGCACCATGTCTCCGGGGGCGTGCTCATCGACGCTCCAGTAATAGGTGGTGTTCTCCGCAAGCGTGCCGGGATCGTAGCTCATCGTGACCTGCTTGCCGACAAACGCGCTGGGGTCCCGGGCTTCTACGGCCGCCTTGTCGGTGCCGAAGTAGACATCGTGTGAGGTGGCGCCCATCCCCGGACTCCAGCCGAGACTGCTCTCACGGTCGATCCATTTGGCCCCATCCCGCGGCGTGGGATTGTAGGCCGTCGACGGTGCGGTCGTGAAGGACCAGAGATCGCCCGTATGAATTGCGCCGCCCCCGTCCACTTCATCGATGCGCCAGTAGTACGTCGTGTCCGGTGCAAAACCCGGCCCATACCAGTAAACCAGAACCGGCTGGCGGACCATAAGCGCCAGCGTGTCTGGAGACGTGCCCACGTACACATCGTGGAGCGCAGCATCCAGCCCGGCTCCCCATTTGAACAAAGCAAACGTCACGTTCTCGGCTCCGTCGGCAGGATCCGGCCTATACGCCTTGCCGGTGAGCGGAGCGGCCGTGACGGCGGTCATGCCGGGGTTCCTCAGATCGTAGTCGATGTCAAAGTACCCCGCGCCGTCATAGGCGGTAATCCGGCCGTCAGCGATGAGACTTTCGATCTGTCCGGTTACATCACCCTCCAACACGAGCGTGCCTTCGGTAATATCGATCAGGCCGTTGGCGTTCACCTCGAGACCGCCCGCGTCACGGACCGTGAAGGTGCCCCCGTGAAGGTAAAATCTCCCGTACGCGCCACTACCGGTAGGAACAACCAACTCCCCGGCGCTGATCGTGCCGCCGGTCATGTCCAGAGTCCCGGCACCGCCTGTGCCGGGCCCCCAGCCAAGCTCGAATTCGTTGGCAACCGTTACGTTGCCCCCC
>CBFDDG010000703.1:0-2270 GCA_965603505.1 uncultured Phycisphaerae bacterium
TCGGAGATGCCCTGCGCGACGACGCCTTCCACGACGAATGGGGTCTTCGCCGGGTCGCCACCCGTGGCAAAGGGCTTGCAGCGCGACCCGAGGAACCCCGCCTCGGAAAACCGTCCCTGCAGACCGGTCAGTACGATGTAGGGTGGGATCAGGCCACTATATCCGGCGTCGTAGCCCTTGAACAGCGAGACGACCGCACCGACGCATGGATAAACCTGCCCGCCGCCGGGCATGCGTCCGGTCTGAACCATGTAGGAGGCCGTCTCGTGGGCGTTCACGCCGTGCGTCATGCTGCGGATGATGGAATACTTGTCGGCCTGCTTGGCCAGCAACGGAAGCATCTCACCGATGATGATCCCGTCCACATTGGTGGGGATCGGCTTGTTCAGGGGGCCGCAGTAGTCATTGCCGGCATCCGGCTTCGGATCGAACGTATCGAGGTGAGCCGGACCGCCCCACATCCAGATCTGGATGACCGCCTTGGCCCTGGCCGGGCGCGCCTCGGCCCGCGCGGGGCTGCACAAGCGGTCGGCCAGCAGGTACCCGGCGGCGCCGCAGAGACTGCGGTGCATTACCTCGCGTCGCGAGATCTTTGTATCCATGTTCACGGCCCGCCTTTCCTTTCGTCCGGATCAATGCCGGTAAAGAAACTCCGCGCTGTTGATCAAAGCCCAGGCAAGATCCACCGCCGCTTCCCGGCCTTTCGCGCCGGACTGGGCGTATCCCGAAACGATCTGCAATTCGTCGGCCGTCGGGAAGCGGGACAGAATCGTCAGGTAGAGCCCGTTGACGGTCGCTCGCGGATTGCCTTTCTTGACCTGCATCAGGAATCGGAGCTTGCGGCTCTGCTCGATCTTGCGCTGGATGTGGCTCGAATTCAACAGGTGCAACCGCTGGTCCGCCGTGGGGCGATTGTTGCGCTCCGACTCCAAGCCGGTATCTCGCGCCGACCGACCGAACATCTCAAGGAAGGAACTCGTGATGCTCCCATCCGCCAGGGCGATCGAGCGCTGGTCTTCCGGAATGAAGGTGAACGGCTCCGGAATGGCACTGGAATACTTCTCCCTCGTCCCGGTGATCTGGTTGAGGGCGTCAATCAGCACCTCCGCCTCCAGCCGACGGAGCGGATAGTACGCGAAATGGGTTGCGGCCTCGGGATGGTCGCTTCGCGGGATGCTGGAGAGCTGATAGGTATTCGAATTCAGGATCAGCCGGTAGATGTGCTTCAAGTCGTAGCGGGCCGCGATCAACTCCCGCTCCAGGTACGCCAGCAGTTCGGGATTGCTCGGCGGATTGTCCGGCCGGATATCGTCCGGCTCGTGAATGATGCCGCGCCCCAGCAGCCAGGACCAGATGCGGTTCACAACATTGCGCGCGAACCAGGGATTCTCCGGGGCAACCAGCCAATCGGTGAAGACCTCCCGCGGATCCCGGTCCGGGACGAGCTTTGCCGGCGTCCCATCCGGAAAGACCGCTTGGGACAAACCCTCGGCGGCCTTGTTGGGGTCGAAGAAAACGATCTCCTCCTTCCATTCCCGGGTGGACTTGTAGCCGACCTGCGAGAAGAACACCGCCATATCCGACAATCGCTCCTTCGGCCAGTTCTCGGCCCGCTCGCCCATGAAGGTCAGCGCCACGGCCCGCGCGAGGGCCTGCGGCTCCGTGCTCTGGACGGCGCGGTAGAAATTGACCTGGGGTACGCGGAAATTGCTGCCGCCGGCCGTGAGCATCTCCCGGACGAACCGGTCATAGGGCACATTGTCCCGGATGCAGGTCCGAATCCAGCGGTGATACGCCTGCACTGCGTTGGGCCACAGATTGATCGGAAATTCCGACTTGACCCGCAGCAGGTCACTCCATTTCATCGCCCAGCAGTCGGCGAACTCCTCCCGCTCCAGCAGACGATCGACCAGGACGCTGCGCTTGTCCGGCTCGCGGTCCGACAGAAACGCCCTTGCTTCCTGGGCCGTAGGCAGTGTGCCAATCACATCCAGGTAGGCCCGGCGGACGAATACGGCATCGGAGCAGAGACGGGCAGGCTGAATGCCCAACTGCTCCCACCGGGCGAAGACCAGCTCATCGATCCGCCCACGGGGCCTCGGGACAGCCCCCTTCTCGAACGGGCCGGCCACGGCCCTGGGCGCCGCGGCGGCCGGAACCACCAAGAACAGAACTGCCCAAATGAACGACTTCTTCATCATACCTCACACCGTCGAAAACTTGGCGGAACCTGCCGACACGACAGGACCCTGCCTGTTCAGACGTTTCGG
>CBFDDG010000704.1:0-2269 GCA_965603505.1 uncultured Phycisphaerae bacterium
TGTCCGGGTTCCCACAGGAAGGGTTGCGCGCGAGGTACGCTCTGACAGGAGCGGTTTACCATCTGCGTTGAGGTTCCGCTACATCCACTGACTTGCCCGTTGTGGGCCACTCCAGGAAGGAGGTGACGTCGGGTATCGCGATGTACACACTGCGCGAGCATCGTATCGGGTAGATGTGCGCTTGGCAATTCACGTGGCATCGGGTCTGGAACAGCCGCTTTCTCCGACGGGGGCCGGCCCGGCATCAAGTGTTGGGACGTGTGGGCCCGGCATGTACGGCAACAGTGGTATTTGGAGGGCCAAGTCATGTGTCGAACTGGTTGCTACTGTATCTTAGCGATTCTTGTTGCAAGTTCAGTCCAAGGTGTGTTTGCCGCGGAGGGAGACTCTCTCGTGGCGTGGTGGAAGCTCGACGAGGGCTCCGGCGAGATCGCTGCCGATAGTTCCGGCAATGGCCTCGACGGGACGATCACGGACGCCAATTGGGTAGCTCCCGGCTATGATGGTACTGGGGCGTGCCTGGAGTTTTATCACGCGGGCTATGTAGATCTCGGCGATCCTGATGTCCTCAACTTCGGGACCGGTGACTGGACGGTGACGGCTTGGGTCCGGAACAACATCACCGGGACCGACGATGAGGAGAAGGGCACAGTCTACGCAAATGGTGGAGACTGGGGCGGCGGGATCCGCTACACACTCTGCGTTGGCGAACTCCAGGACGGTCAGCTTACGCTGACGTGTGACGACGATTCCACGAAGGTCCAGGTAACGGGGACCACGCAAGTAAATGACGGCGAGTGGCACCTGGTCGTGGGCATGAGAGAAGGGACGGCCCTTCGGGTGGGCGCTGACGGGCAGCTCGAAGGAGAAGCCGGCGTAAGCGCCTCGTACAATCTCTCAGGGACGTCGCAGCACAACGCGTACATTGGGGTCATCACGGACCATCGAGATGCCACTCTGAAGAAGATGTATGAGGGCTTGATCGATGACGTTCGTATCTTCAGCCAGGCGCTGAAGGAAGGCCACATTCAGGACGTGTACAAAGGCTTGATGCCCAACTTCTACAAAGCGGGCAGCCCGTCGCCGGCGGACGGCGAGATGGCCGCACCCGCAACGGTGCCGCTGTTCCAGTGGAACGCCGGCCTCGACGGCGTGCTGCACCAGCTCTATCTCGGCGCCTCGCCGGAACTGACGGAGGCGGACTTGGCGATGCCGAGTATGCCGGCGCTGCTGTACTTCCATCCGGCGGGTCTGGAAGCCGGACAGACGTACTATTGGCGGGTCGATGAGATCCAGGCCGATGGAACCGTCACAGAAGGCGATGTCTGGTCCTTCATGACGCAGGCACTGACGGCGTACTATCCCACGCCGGTCGATGGGGCACTGGATGTCTCTCCGGCGGCGACCCTGACGTGGTTGCCCGGGTACGGAGCCGTTGATCATCAGATCTATTTCAGTGATGTCCTTACCAATGTGAATGAGGCGGCCGCGGGGGCCGACAAGGGGATCCAGGAAGAGACCGCCTTTACGCCGGGAGACCTGGAGGGCCTGACCACCTACTATTGGCGCGTCGATGAAATCCTCGCCGGCAACGTCGTGAAGCCCGGCCCGGTTTGGAGCTTCACGACCACCCAGTCTGTGGATGACTTCGAGAGCTACGTCGATGATTTCGAGGCGGGCGACGCCATCTGGGAGGTCTGGGTGGACGGCCTGACGAACGGCACCGGCGCGATCGTGGGCAACTTCGATCCGCCCTTTGCCGAGACGTCGATCGTACACGGCGGCTTGCAGTCCATGCCCGTGGACTACAACAACATCGACGGGCCCTTCTACAGCGAAACCGAGCTGCCGTTTGATTCGGCTCAGGATTGGACGGCCAATGGCGCCGGCGTGCTGGTTCTTTTCGTCCGGGGCAATTCGACGAACGATGCGGCACCGGTGTACGTCGCCCTGGAAGATACCTCCGGCAACGTTCACGTGGTGCCCCATCCCGACGCGGCTCTGGCGACCAGCCGGCAATGGGTCAGGTGGCCGATCCCGTTCAGTGAGTTTGCGGATGCTGGCGTGAACATGGCGCGCATCAAGACGCTCTACATCGGTGTGGGCAATCGCGACAATCCGCAGCCGGACGGCGCCGGCCGCATCTACATCGATGATATCAGCCTGACCAAGCCCGAATAGTCGCTGGGGACTGGTTGTGTGCCGATAACGACGGCTGTAAGCCGGGGTCCCTGCCCTACGGCGTGGACCCCGGCATTCTTGCTATCTC
>CBFDDG010000705.1:0-2264 GCA_965603505.1 uncultured Phycisphaerae bacterium
GAAGGGGGCGGTGTCGTTCGCGTTCCCGCAGGAGATTTCCAGATCGGCACGATCTGGTTGAGAAGCGACATCACCCTCTCACTCGATTACGGTGCGAGCTTGCTGGGCAGCCAGAAGATAGCTGATTACAAAACCGAAGGCCTCAGCAGGCCCCGAGAAGGAGGGCCTCATTGCCTGATCTATGCCGAAAACGCACGCAATATCGTCATCGAAGGGCTTGGCGTGATCGACGGCAGAGGGACTCCGGAGCATTTTCCTCGAATCCGCTCTGGGGGGAGAGAAACCTCCAAGCGCCCGCGTCTGATTCGCATGGTCAACTGCGACCAACTGACCTTCTCCGGCGTCACGTGCCGGCGCCCGGCCTTCTGGGGACTGCACCTGATCGATTGCCGCAACATTCACTTCAACGCCGTCACCATTCGATTTCGCAACAACGGCTACAACAATGACGGCCTCGACCTGGACGGCTGCGAGAATGTCCTCATCGAAAACTGCGACATCGATTCGGGTGACGACGCGATATGCCTGAAAAGCTCGCTGCACCCTTGCCGAAACATCGTTGTGCGCGGCTGCAAGGTGACCAGCAATACGGCGCCGCTGAAGTTCGGCACCTCATCCCGGGGTGGGTTCATCAACGTCAGCGTAACCAACTGCTACTTCTACAACAGCCCCATGGGGGCCATCAAACTGCAACTGGTCGACGGCGGACGGCTGGAGAACGTCGACATTTCACGAATCGTCATGGAAGACGTGGGCAACCCGATCTTCATTCGGCTGGGAAACCGGGGCCGCACCTATACGAAGCGAACAGGGCCGAGACAGAACGCCGACGCTAGGCCGGAGGGAGCAGGAGTCGGCACATTGAAAAACGTCCGAATACGAGACGTCGTGGCGGAGGTCACTGGGGATGACAAGTCGCGGTCCGGCCCCATCATGATTACGGGAATCCCTGGCCACTGCGTCGAAGACGTTGTCTTGGAGAACATCACGATCTCCTATCCCGGCGGCGGCAACAAGGACGATGCGCGGCGGGCGGTGCCCGAGGATATCGCTCGCTATCCGGAACAGTTCTTCTTCGGCGTACTCCCAGCGTGGGGCGCCTACATCCGCCACGCCCGCAACGTTGAGTTCAGGAATGTGATTCTCAAGACCCGATCTTCGGACGAGCGGAAGAGGATCGTCCTGGACGATGTTGAGGGGTTTTCCGAAAGCAGTCGTGACCAGGAGAAGCCCCAATGAGAAGCCTGGCAACTCTACTTCTCCTGCTAAGCCGAAGGCGCCTGCGAGCATCGGGGGAAAACAGGAGATAACACCACCATGACAAGGCTGAAAGACGGATGTCATCGAATGGCATGGGTAGGCCTGTGGTTCTGGGCCTTGTGCGTCCAAACAGCGCAGCTTCAGGCGGCCACTCAAGGTGAATCACCGGACGCACTGCGACTTTGGTATACGCAGCCCGCAACCGAGTGGACCGATGCCCTGCCGATCGGCAACGGACGACTCGGGGCCATGGTCTATGGAGGGATCGAGCAGGAGCACCTGCAACTCAACGAAGACACGCTATGGAGCGGCGGCCCCCATTGCTACGACAACCCGGGTGCCTATCGGCACCTTGCCACGGTTCGAGAACTACTTGAGCGGGGCGAGTACGCCGCCGCTGAGGCAACAGCACAGAAGATGCTGGGCAGACACAAGTACCAGCAGGCGTATATGCCGCTGGGCGATTTGTTTCTCGATTTCCCCAAGCGGAATAGCCCGACCGAATATCGCCGCGAGCTCGATCTGCAAAACGCCGTGAGTACGGTCAGCTATCGTGTCGGTGATGCACGTTTTACGCGCCGTGTCTTCGCATCCCATCCCGACCAGGCCATCGTCGTGCGTCTCGAGTGCGACAGGCCCGGGCGAATCACGTTTGACCTGTCGATGACAAGCCCTCATGCGTTTCAGTCCCGCACGATCTCGAACGACACGCTATCAGTGACAGGTCATATTGAGCCGCGCGAAGAGGTCCGATTGATCGGGCCGTGGAAAGAGGATGGGCTCAGGTTCGCGGCTCAGGTCAAGGTCGCGGCCGAGGGCGGAAAGGTCGCGGCCGCCGGCGACAAGATCTCCGTCAAGGAGGCCGACGCCGTTACGCTTGTCTACGTGGCGGCAACCAGCTACGTCGACTACCAGGACGTCAGCGGGGATCCGTCGAAGAAGGTCGACGAATATCTCGCCGGCGCCGGCGGCAAATCGTTCGAACAGCTCTGCCGGCGGCACGT
>CBFDDG010000706.1:0-2259 GCA_965603505.1 uncultured Phycisphaerae bacterium
GCCTCCCTTGTGCTCTCGGTTGTCGTTTGATGGTGCGGAACCAACCAGGAATCATCCGGAAATGTTATACCGGCCGTATTATGCGTGTGCAATGGCAATGTCCTGGTGCGATAGACGTGCACGGCATGTGCTGTATTCGCTGTGTGGCTGGGAAGAATGGCTCTTACCGGCTCATCCGCTCTAAGAGGCCGAGTTTGTTTGTGCCGAGGATGTATGAGATACGCGCTCCGTAAGCACGCTCGGCGATCAACGCAGGGCGTCGAGGACGGGCCCGAGACGCTTGCGGGCGATAGCGGCGTCGGCGCTGTCCTGGTCGGCGCGGATTGGGTGCTCTTCGAGGGCATCGGCGCTCAGATCAAACAGCACGCCGTTCTGGTAGAGCTTCCAGCGCTTGTCCCTGGCGAAGCGCCGGACCGCATCGCCCGGATTGCGGAAGTAATGGCAGAAGACCCATTCCCTCGGATTACCCTTTTCGCCGCGAAGCTGGGGCAGGAAGCTGCGGCCGTCAACCGTGAGGTTTCCGGGTACGGCGGCGCCGGTCGCCTCCGCCAGCGTCGGGAGGAAGTCGGTGAAGTCGATCAGATCATCGCAGACCGCGCCGCTCGGTGCCGTGCCTTCCCAGCTTGCAATCAGGGGCACGTGAGTCCCGGCGTCCGTCGTCTGGCCCTTGCCGCCTCTGACGACACGGTCGCCGAGCCTCGATCGTATTCCTCGGGCAGTGCCGTTGTCACCCGTGAACAGGATGAGCGTATTCTCACGAAGGCCCAGGTCATCCAGCTTCTTCACGATCCGCCCGACGATCTTGTCCATGTAAGCGACCATATCGGCGAAGTATCTCGGGTTCGTCTTGTCCTCGCGTTTTTCCCAGTCCGCGCTGTCAGGCGTGGGCACGAACGGGGCGTGGGTCAACGCCATTGGGAAGTACAAAAGGAAGGGCCGGCTTTTTTTGCGTTCCAGAAAATCGAGGGCGTAGTCGCAGAAGACATCGGGCCCGTATCGTCCCTTGAGGTCGTCGCGGTATTCGCCGTTGGCGACGATGAGCGGGTCGCGGTAGCGCGAGTCGCGTCGTTCGACCTGCCAGAGACAGTGCTCGTCGAATCCCATCTGGCCGGGATAGGAACCTTTGCCCTTCGCCTCGCGCTTCTCGGTGCTGCTGCCGTAGAGCTGCCATTTGCCCACGACGCACGTCGCATAGCCGGCGTTCTTGAGAAGGTGTGCGAACGACGTCTGGCCCGGGTCGATGATGCCGAACGCCTTGTAGTTGCGGAAGTTGTACTGGCCCGTCATGATCTGCACCCGCGACGGCGTGCACAGCGGCTGCGAATAGCCGTGGTCGAATCGAATCCCGGTGCGGGCCAGCTCGTCGAGGACCGGCGTCTTGTACGATGTACTGCCGTAACAGCCGAGACATTCATAGCCCAGGTCGTCTGCCATGATGAGGACGATGTTGGGCCGTCCCCTCGAGCCGGCGGATTGGGCGAGAGTTGAGGCCGAAGGCCAAGCGAAAGGCACCGCACAAAGGCCCGCGGCTTTGAGCAACTCGCGCCTTGTAACGTACTGTGATTTCATCAATCACCTCTCCTTTCAAGGCGGTGACTTGCGAAGCCGGCGCTCAGCACCGCCCACCGCGACAAGGGCCGGCGAAAGCGCGGCATCTATTTGATGAAGTGGATGATCAACGGATACGGGTAGCGATAATGCTGGCCGTCGTTGACTTTGATAGCCGCGATTATGATAAACACAATATCCACGACGGTCACCGCCGGCAGCAGGACGACCCCGATGCAGGCGAAGATGAGCAGCCCGGCCGCAATGCTATAGATGAACATCGTGATCTGAAAGTTGACGGCCTCCTTCCCCTGCTCATCGACGAAGGGAAACTCGTTCTTCTTGATCAGCCAGACAACCAACGGACCGATCACATACCCGAATCCCGGCAGGATGGACACTCCGGCAAAGCTCGCCAGGTGACAGATCATCGCCCACATTCGGGCATCCTTATTGGCTTCTTTGCCAAATGGGCCGGCCGAGTCAACGGGGGGCGTCCCATCAGCGGGACCTTGCGGCTCAGCGTCAGGGGGTGGAGAACTCTGCGGCGTGTCGGGCGTTTCGTTCATGTTCGTCATGTTCCGACTCCCTTCCACAAATCGATTTGTGACCTTGCGGCCACGGCATAATGTCGCTTTCTCCATGCATTCCGTGGCCCGCTATGTTTTAGCGGAGCCCGGCCATGTGGTCAAGCCCCCGAGGTCGAGGCCG
>CBFDDG010000707.1:0-2257 GCA_965603505.1 uncultured Phycisphaerae bacterium
GCCTTTTCCCCAAATCTCGCGAACCGGGAACAAAGCCGGGTGAGTGAGTGTTTACTTATGTCGAGATGGCAACCAAGCGGCAAAACAAGAAGCAGGACCTGATGGACGCGGCCGTTCGGCTCGTGGCCAGGAACGGCGTGAGGGGCACGACGGTGCGTTCGATCGCCCGAGAGGCTGGAGTGACCGAAGGGGCTCTATACCGGCACTATGCCAGCAAGGCGGAGCTGTGCCTGGACATCTACACCCGGATCGTGACGGACATGATCCGAGCGAAGGAGGCGATCGCGTTCAGCCACGCCCCCGTGCGGAACAAGCTTCACGAGTGGGTACGGGTCTCTTACGAATTCTTCGACCGGCACGCGGACGCCTTCACGTTCGTGCTCCTCACCCCGCACGATTTCTCTGAGGCGGAGCGCCAGATCGCCACCCGGCAAGGCGAGATCTTCACGGGGATGGTGGAACAGGCCCAGGCTGAGGGACAGGTCAGGGCCATCTCCGCAAAACTGGCCCTGAGCCACTTCTCGGGCATGATGCTGAGCGTGCCGCGCCTCATCAACAAAGGTGTCCTGGAAGGCCCGGCTTCCCGGTACGCCGATGATGTGGCGGCTGCCGTATGGCGAATCCTGGAACCGGAGACTTCATGGAGCACCGGGAGTTCCGACAGACGACCGCAGAACCCCCCAAATGAACGCGATTCCAAAGGGCGAGCCCAGGCGAGTTCAGGCTCGCGTGACGAACTGAAAGGGAGCAAGACATGAAAGCGACAGTACAGCCGTATCTTCTTGCAGCTCTGTTAGTGGCGCTCAGCGCCGCAGCGGTCGTACACGCACAACCGACCTTCGTGTACGAGACAACCGTCGAGGGTTTCTATCTGAGCTCGGGGCGGGGCATGGCGGTGGACGGCGAAGGAAACGCCTATGTCATCGGCTCGGCCTACGCAGACCACGTCCATCTGGACGTCCTGGTGATCAAGCTCGGGCCCGACGGGACGGAGCTGTGGACAACCTACATCCAGGGGAGCGGCCATGACTACGCGACCGGCGTTGCGGTGGACAACGCGGGGGACGTCTACGTCACCGGCTGGACCGACTCAGATGACTTCCCCATCCTCAACGCCATCAAGGAGACCCGCACGCACCGGGATGCCTTCTTGATGAAGCTGTCAACCAAGGACGGGACGTTGCTCTTCAGCACGTATTTCGGCGGCAGCTTCAGTGACCATGGAGGCGACATCGCGCTCAACGGCGACGGCGAGATCTACCTGGTCGGCTATACCGAGTCGCTCGACTTCCCGGTCACGGACGACGCCATTCAGGACGAGTTGAATCTCCTGTTCGGTCTGCCCTCCGACGCCTTTGTGACCAAGCTCTCGGCCGATGCGCAGACGATTCTGTACAGCACCTATCTCGGTGGCACCGCGGACGACGAGGGTCGCAGCATCGGTCTCGACGCCAGTGACAACATCTACATAGCCGGGAACACCCGTTCGGACGATTTTCCCCTGGCAAACCCGATCCAGCCCGTTTACGCGGGTGGCTTCGAGGATGTTTTCGTCGCCAGAATCTCGGCCGACGGTAGCCAGCTTGATTACAGCACGTATCTCGGCGGTGAAGACTGGGACCGCGTCGGGCGCCTCGTCGTGGACGTGGCCGGGAATGCCTACGTCGCGGGCTCCACTCGCTCGATATACTTTCCCACCACCCCGGGGGCGTTCCAAGAAGAATTCGTCGGCGAGATTCTCGGCTGCGAAGTTCCCTTTGGACAAGATTACAACTGCGAGGACGTGTTCGTGACGAAGCTGACGCCGGATGGCAGCGCCTTGGCCTTCAGCACCTACCTTGGCGGAAGCACCGTGGAAGAGTGCCGCGACGTGGCCGTGGACGGTGACGGCTCCGTGTACGTCGTCGGCTACACCAACTCCGAGGACTACCCGCCGGCCGATGACGACCCGGCAACCGGAATCATCGTCAGCAAGCTCGATGCCAGTGGTAGCGACCTGCTGTACACGGTCACGGTGTGGTCAGGGTCGCGCAACGCCGGCCACGGGATCACGGTGGACGACCTGGGCGACGTGTATTTCTGCGGAGCGATCAACGTCCCGGCCGACGTCTATGTCGCGAAGCTCAGCGAAGGGCCGCCCGGCGACCTGAACGGCGACGGCTGCGTCGATCAGGCCGACCTCGGCATCCTGCTGGCCTCATATGGCGTCGATGACGGCGGCGACCTCGATGGCGACAGCGACACCGATCAGGCCGAC
>CBFDDG010000708.1:0-2255 GCA_965603505.1 uncultured Phycisphaerae bacterium
AGAAGCCGAGGATTGCCGGCGGCGTCGAGACGCCAGTCGAACCGGCAATAGTCGCGGCACTCGAGACGCTCGAAGAGCTTCAGGCAACATTCGACCACCATCTTCTCCGTCGATTCGGACAGTTGGGCCGGGACCGACCTGAGCTTCCAATAGGGCGAGTCCGGGAGCCACTTGGCCTCGTAGCCGCAGATCTTCGGCAGTTCCGGCGGCAACGCCGAGTAATCCTCCTCGATGATGGGCAGGACCGTGTACGACTCCGGCGGATTGCCGATGATGCCGACCGTGAAGTCCATGCCCGTCAGGAATTCCTCGACGAGGATCGGCTTCTCGTACCCGAACTTCTCGCGAATCTCGGTGATCGCGTTCACCAGCTCCTCGACCGTGTTCGTGACGCTCCGCTGCGTGATGCCGAAACTGGAGTCCCCCATGTTCGGTTTCGTGATGACCGGAAATGCGAACGGCAGCTCGAACGTGCTGTCCTCGGGATTGATGAAGAAGCCTTCCGGCACGGGAATGCCCATCTCCTGGGCGACACCGCGAACGAGCGACTTGTCGTAGCAGAAAGCCAGGCACTGCGGCCCGCCTCCCGTGTACGGGATGCCGAGCGTCTCAAGCAGTGCGGGAACATGGAGTTCCTTACGCGGATCGTTCCCGAAGCCTTCATCGCAGAGGTTCAGGACGTAATCGGTCTTGCCGACGATCTTGGTCAGCTCATCGATCAGCCGGTCGTGGCTGCTCACATGGCTGTAGCGGTAGCCGTCCAACTCGCGCAAGGCGTTCTTGAGTTGGTCGATCGTGTAGAAGTCGTCGTCGTCGAACACGCACAACGGCTTGAGCAGGTCGGGCTTGTTCGGGTCGCCCATGACGACCGTGACGTTCTTGAGGTCTTTCCTGCGCTTCCGGGGCGTCCAGTCTTTGCGGACGCTGCCCGTGACCATGATGCGCTTCTCCATCATGCCCAGATCCTGGTTGCGCTGGGAATCGCCGGAGATCTGGCCGTGGATCGTGACATCCGTAAAGCCCGCCTTGGCGAGCAGTTCCTGGATGCTCTTTCGGGTGTAGAGCCGCTCCGCGTAGAACTGGTCGGCCACGACGCCCTTCTCGACGTGCGTGACGACCTCGCGCGAGATCAGCCGCTGCTTGTCGAGAGACAGCGAACGCTCCCGGCAGACAAAGTAGTGCTTGTCGATCCACTCCCAGGAGCGGGGCTGGAACCTGCGCCGCAGGTACTCGCCGTCGGCCACGTCGATCAGCAGCTTGCCCCAGGGCTTCAGGACCCGAAAGACCTCTTTCAGGACCCGCATATCGTCCTCAATGGTCTCGAAATAGCCGAAGCTGTTGCCGAGAATCATCACGACGTCGAATGAATCCACGGCATAGGGCAGCTTGCGTGCGTCGCCCTCGCGGAACTTGACGCCGAGCCCTTCCTTCTTGGCCTGGCTGCGCGCTCGCTGAATCAAATAGTGCGACCGGTCCAGGCCCTCGACGTTGGTGAAGCCTCGCCGGACGAGTTCGAGCGAGTCGGGGCCCTGCCCGCAACACAGGTCAAGAATCCTCTGCTCGGGCTTGAGACCGACGATCTCACAGAAGGTATCCACCTCTTTGACGGTGACCTGCTGATCGTCGACAACATCGCCATCCGTCTTGAGGTACATGGCGTTGAAGATCTGCCGCCACCACTCGGCGTGCACGTGCTCCTCCAGGTTCGGGACGGGCCCCAGTGACCTGCCTCCGCCGGGAGGCTTTTGGCTTTTCTGGGGCACTTTCGGACTCGGAGGTTCTTGCCGCTCCATTATTCATTTCTCCCTGTTGGGATCGCGTGCTTCCAATAGGTCCGGACGCCATTTTCTGGTGCGTTCGAGGGCCTGCTGCCGGCGCCACTGAGCGATCTTTCCGTGATCGCCGGACAGAAGAACCTCAGGAACCTTCATGCCGCGGAACACCTCCGGACGCGTGTACTGCGGATACTCCAGCAATCCTTCGCTGAAGGAATCGTCTTTCGCGGAATCTTCATCCCCGAGCGCCCCGGGCAGCAGCCGAACCACGGCATCTATGATGACCATCGCCGCTAATTCGCCTCCGTTGAGGACATAATCCCCGATGGAGATCTGCTCGGCCCCCAGAGCGACCCGGATGCGCTCGTCGAACCCTTCGTATCGCCCCGCGATGATGATGAGCCGTGGCTCCTGCGCCAGCTCGCGGGCCTTGGCCTGATGGAATCGTTCTCCCTGGGGGGTGAGCAGGATGACCCGGCC
>CBFDDG010000709.1:0-2249 GCA_965603505.1 uncultured Phycisphaerae bacterium
GGCCGCCCACCGCCCCGCTTGGGGCGAAACCCCGTCTTCTTCGCGGAAGGCCCCTGCTTGAGCAGCAGGAGCGATTTGGCGCAGACCTCCTTGGAAATGCGGTTGGAATGCGTGAGGCCTTTTGTGAGGACTTCCTCGGCCAATTTGCGCATTCGCCCGTTCATGCTCCTCAAGCCGTAGCCGGCGGCCTGCTTGGTCGTCCGAGAAAAACCGCCGAAGAGGGCTTCCACAAGGATCTCCAACCCGTCCTCCTGCATCCACGACAGATTGAAGGCCGCCTTTCGCGCTGTCGAGACATCCTCGGAGTGCAACTTCTCCCGCAGCTCCGCCAGGCGCTCGATAGCCGCCTGATCTTTCTCCCGACCCGATGGTTTCCGTTCTTGCAGCTTCATGGGATCACCCTCATATCCGTTCAGTCCTTTTCTCGGTTACTCTCCCGGAGGGGCCTATTCAGTTATCCAAGGCGGGCCCAGCCGACCGGAATCCGAGACGGGCTTGGCACCTTGTCGTTGCCTATTGTTGCACCACGTCGTGAGAAAGGCAAGAGAATTTCCCAGGAAATGGGTGCGACAGGGATCCAATCGGCGAGGGCGTTTACAGCGGCAGGTCGCGGCGGTGCCAGATGATGCCGCCGGTGACGGCGGCCATGAGGAGGATGACGGCCAGTATGCCCATGTTCCGGAGCGGCCAGCCACTGTAGAGGTCGGAGTAGTAGACCAGGTAGAAGAGCGTGGCACGCCTTAGGAAATGCATGCGCGGCCACCACTCGGCCGTGATGGACACGAAGTAATTGATCGAGAGAAAGGCAACGGCGATGCCGACGGCCGAATACAGTCGGGCGAAAGAGGCCGCACAAACCAGGGCGAAGGCGCCGAAGGTGCTGGCAAGCAAGCCGGCGTTGATCGCAATGCGAAAAAACAGATCGAGCGGGATCGGCTCGCCGAAGTCATAGATTTGCACCGCAACAACCGTACCGAGGAACATCACGAGGACCAGGGTGAACATGCCGCCAGCCGTCAGAACACACGCACAAACATAGACCTGCGTCTTCGTGACGGGACGACTGAGAATCAGCTCCATCGTGCCCCTCTGGACCTCACCGGTGAGCAGCCCCGTGGGCGCGCCGACCGCAAAGAGCATGAAGAGGAACATGACGAACGGGTGCTGATAACCGATGGTGAGCAGCGCCGGCACATGCCCCGGTCGCAGCATATCGCCGCCCAGGGCCGTCTTGACGACGGAAGGCAGCATATCGAGGAACGCCAGGAAGGTCCGCACGTTCGCGTTGTCGTGGACAATGGAGCTGACCGCGATCTGCATCAGGAAGATCAACAGGGCGATCCCGCACCACGCGGGCAGAATTCGCACAAGCCAGAGCCACAGCAACGGGAATGGAAAAGGCGGACGCGGTGCGGCTCTCATGCGCGGCCTCCTTCTGCTGTGCCACCGCTGCCGGGGCACCGGCCGGCGCCGGGCTGCCGGTAGTATTGAATGAACGCCTCCTCCAGGGAAGTCTGCGGCGTACTGATGCGGTCAACAGGGAATCGTGCAACCCATTTCAGGACGGCATCCGACGGCCCGTGATACGCAACGTGGAGCATACCCGGCTGTCGCTCGATGATCCGCACATCCGGCAGGCCGGCGGACGGCATGTCCGGGACCAACGTCGCATCCACGAACCAGATCTTCAGGCGGCGCTGTCCCTGTTGCACAATCTGCGAGATTGGCGCCACTTCCACGAGGCGTCCTTCCCGAAGGATCCCGGCTCGGCCGCACACGGCCGATACCTCACTGAGGTCATGCGACGACAGCAAGACCGCAGCCCCGGCATCCGCCGCCTCACGAATCAACTCGAGGACGACCTGGCGCATGAGCGGGTCCAGCCCAGCCGTCGGCTCATCCAGGATCAGCACCTCCGGCTGATGTTGGAATGCATAGATCACGGCCACCTTCTGCCGATTGCCCTTCGATAGATCGCCGACCGGCCGATTCAGGTCTAATTCGAGCCGCTCGGCAAGTTCCCGGCGTCGAGCCATCGCGCGGTCCCCGCCGCCCATGGCCGCGAGGACGCTCAACGAACGTCGACCCCGAGCTCGGCCCCAGATGCGGAATTCGCCGGGCAGATAGCCGATGCGCGCATGCCCGGTGGCCCGACCGGGCATGATCCGCTCCCCCAGGACACGAACCTCGCCGCCGCTTGACTTGAGCAGGCCCAGGATGCAGCGGATCGTCGTTGTCTTGCCCGATCC
>CBFDDG010000710.1:0-2249 GCA_965603505.1 uncultured Phycisphaerae bacterium
CCGCGCAAGTAAGCGCGTCCAGTCCCCTGTTTGGTTCCGGCTACGCCGGGTTAGGCGTCAAGTCATCCGGCAGACCGGCCAGCCGGAAGGCGTTGCAGGTCTCATTTACGGCGGCGACGCCTCTTGCAAACGCCGGGGTGTATCGGTGCTGCCCTGGTCGGACTGGGCATGATCCAGATTGCCCCTCACCCCAGGAAGTGAGCCAGCTACCTACTATAAACTCGCTAAGCCGGTTTGGCGGCATGCTGCCAGCGAAGCGAAACTGCTCCGAATCGCAGTGCCCGGCTGCGGTAACTTGGTGTGCATCGGAGTACACGCTATTCGAGCCGAACGGTGACGAACTTGCGTCGGGAAGGCATCCGGAAGACGATGGCGATTTGTTCCAGGGCGGGCAATGAAAGCGGGAACCGTGTCTGAGATCCGACTCACACCAACGGGGCATCTATGTTGGGAAGCTCCTGAGGGCCAGACCAAGCCTGCACAACTGTCGGCGTTGCGGAAAGTCTTTTCTGTTGACTGGCGGGAGGGCCTCTTCACGCTGGCGGCCGAGAAGATCGGCACGGGCGATTCGCTGACCCTGCGCTACTGGCAGGGCGTGGCGGATCGGTATCTCACGGCGCTGTGCCACATTCCGGGATCGGCAGAAAGAATCGAGGTTGAGCCGCCATCGCCGGCTGAGTGTGCGACCTGGGTGCTCACGGCGCCGCCCATGCGGGGCGGGGAGTATCTGACCGCGGAGGTTCTGCTGGACGTCTGCAGCGAGTTGGGCCGTTGGGCCACAAAGGCAATCAACTCGGCCGGCGGACTGGATGCCTTCCTGCGAGCGCGGGCGCCGAAGTGGCATCAGGTAGGTCGCGTTTGCTTTCATCTCGCCGAGAACAAGAATGATCAGGATCGCCCATTCGCTTTCCTTGCGACTTACGCAACTGGCTTCGGCGCCGGGGGGCGGTTGAAGCACTTGCCTCTACGCAAGGCGCTGGAGCAGTACGCCGGCGCGAATAATCGATCCGCGCTCATCAGGTTGCTCGCCCCGGTCCAACAGGCCGCCGAACGTTGCGAATGGGTGATGAAGCTGGTGGATTCCGGCGAAGTGTATCAGCCGATGGCGTGGACAGCGGGGCGTGCATATACGTTTCTGCGGACGGTGCCGGAATTGGAGGACAGCGGTCTGTCGGTTCGGCTGCCTGATTGGTGGAGGAAGCGCGCGCGGCCACAGGTGTCGGCGACGATCGGCCAGAAAAAACAATCCACACTCGGGGCCGGCGCGGTGTTGGATTTCGACATGAAGCTGGCACTGGGGAATGAAGCCCTTTCGCCGGAGGAGTTGGCCGAGCTGCTGGCCGGCGAAGACGGGCTGGTACTGCTCAAGGGCCAATGGGTTGAGCTGGATCGCGAGAAGCTCCGCGAGGCGCTCGACCACTGGCAGGCCCTGAAGAGCCGGGAAGCCAGCGGAGAGATTTCCTTTGTCGAGGGGATGCGTCTGTTGGCCGGGGCATCGGCCGACCTGAAGCATGAGGATCTAGCGGCGGAGGAGCGCCCGTGGATACACGTCTCGGCCGGCGAAGGGATGCAAGAGATTCTTGCAGGCCTGCGGGAGCCGGGGCAACTGGATGCGGTCGAGCTTTGTGACGGGTTGCAGGCGACGCTTCGACCATATCAGCGCGTCGGTCTGGCCTGGCTGCGGTTCCTAACAGCCCTGGGATTGGGCGCCTGCCTGGCTGACGACATGGGGCTGGGCAAGACGATTCAAGTGCTGGCGCTTCTGCTGTGTGATCGGGATAAAAAAACCACACGGCGGCGGAAGCCGTCGCTGCTGGTTGTGCCGGCTTCACTCTTGGGCAACTGGCGCAGCGAGGCGAAGCGTTTCTCGCCGTCGCTGAAGCTCACGTTTCTGCATCCGGCCGAGACGGACCGCCAGACGCTTGATCGGATTGCCGAATCTCCCCTTCAGCGCCTTCGCGAAACTGACTTGGCCATCACGACTTATTCCATGCTAACCCGTCAGGATTGGTTGACGCAGTTGGATTGGCGGCTGGTGATTCTCGACGAGGCTCAGGCGATCAAGAACCCATCGACGCGCCAGAGCAAGGCCGCGAAAAAACTCCCCGCCCAAGCGCGGATCGTCCTAACCGGCACGCCGGTGGAAAACCGCCTCGGCGATCTGTGGTCGCTATTCGACTTTCTTAATCCCGGTCTGCTCGGTTCGGCCGGCGTGTTCAAATCGTTCATCAAGAATCTGCAAACGCGGG
>CBFDDG010000711.1:0-2239 GCA_965603505.1 uncultured Phycisphaerae bacterium
ATCGGGGTCATCGGGTGCGGCGGCCGGGGCATCGGCGCCCATATGGCGGGCGTGGCCCCCTTCGCCAAGGAGCAGAATATCGAGATCACGGCCGTCTGCGACCCCTGGCGGCTGCGGCGCGAGGCGGCGGCGGCCAAGGCGAACGAAACGTACGGCCGGCCGGCGCGGCAGTTTGTCTCCTACCGCGACCTTCTGGCCCTGGAGGATGTGGACGCCGTGATGATTGCCTCGCCCGACCACGCGCACACGACGCACCTCAAGGCGGCGGCCGAGGCGGGCAAGGATACCTACTGCGAGAAGCCGCTGGCGATGAACTTCGATAAGCTCAAGGAGGCGTGTGACGCCGTCAAGAGGGCGAATATCGTCGTGCAGATCGGCACGCAGTTACGGAGTCTGCCGAGCTTCACGGGCTGCCGGGAGCTGTACAAAACAGGGATTCTCGGGACGGTGGGCCGGATCGAGCAGTGCCGCAACGCCGAGAAGCCGTACTGGTATGGGTACGTGAAGGACGTCAAGAAAGAGGACGTGGACTGGAAGGAGTTTCTGATGGATCGGCCCTCGCAGCCGTTCGATCCGGTGAAGTACTCCGGCTGGTACGGCTACCGCGAATTCTCCGACGGCCCCGTCCCCGGCCTCGGCAGTCACTTCATCGATCTGGTCCACTACGTCACCGGCGCGGAGTTCCCGAGCCATTGCGTCTGCCTGGGCGGGACCTTCACCTACAAGGACGAGCACAAATTCACCTGCCCGGATCACGTGCAGGCCCTCTGGATTTATCCGGAAGGCTTCATGGTGAGCTACTCGACGAACTTCGGCAACGGCAGCGGCAACAGCTTCAAGATCTTCGGCGATCAGGGCGTGCTCGATATGGTCCAGTGGACCAAGCCGGTTCTGACGGCCGAGGGCGGCGCGAAGCGCATGGGGCAGATTCGCGGTCGCAATCCGGTCAAGGATGTACCCCACGACGACCATTTCCTCGACTGGCTCAAGTGCCTGCGTTCGCGTCAGACGCCGAATGCGCCTATCGAAGCGGGCTACCAGCACGCCGTCGCCTGTCTCATGGCGATGCGCTCGTTCGATACGGGCAAACGCACGATCTACGACGCGGGAAAACGCGAAATTCGCGAAGGATGAGAAGAGATATTAAAGATCAAAATGCGAATCGCAAAATTGTGGAATCGCCGCCCGGCGGCGATGGCCGGTTCGATGAGAGGATGAAGATGAATCCATCTGGACAACTAACACGGCGTCGATTTCTCAATCAGTCGGTAAAGGCCGGAGCGGGTTTGGGGGCTATGTCCACGCTTGCGTGGACGTGCGCCGGCCGGTGGACGGAACATGCTTACGCAAGCGTAAGCATGGCACCCGATAACTGGCAGATTGGCTGCTACACTCGGCCCTGGGCCGGGTACGATTACCGTGTGGCTTTCGATGCCATCGCTGAGGCGGGCTACACGTACTGCGGCCTGATGACGACGAAATCGGAGAGCGGACTCGTGATTTCCGTCGCCACGTCACTCGATGAAGCCGCCCGTGTCGGGGAGGAAGTCAGGAAGCGCGGCCTGAAAGTCGCTTCGGTGTACGGCGGCGGCATTCCCGTGGACAAATCGCTCGAAGCCGGCATCGAGGGTCTGCGGAAGCTCATCGACAACTGTGCCGCCTGCGGAGCGATGAATCTCCTGATGGGCGGCATCGGCAATGAGAAACTCTATGAGCCTTACTACAAGGCAATCGCCGAGTGCTGCGGCTACGCGGCCGGAAAAAAGCTCGGGATCAGCGTCAAGCCGCACGGCGGGCTGAATGCGACCGGGCCGCAGTGTCGCAAGACAATCGAATTCGTCGGCCACGACAACTTCCGCATCTGGTACGACCCCGGCAATATCTTCTATTACTCGGACGCCAAGCTCGACCCGGTCGACGATGCGCCGACGGTGGCCGGACTCGTCTCGGGGATGTGCGTCAAGGACTACAAGCATCCGAAGAACGTGGCTCTCACGCCGGGCACGGGACAGGTCGATTTCCCGACGGTGTTCGCGAAACTCAAGGAGGGCGGCTTTACGGGCGGGCCGCTCGTGGTCGAGTGCCTCGATCCGGGCGACTTGGAGCACACGCTGGAAGAGGCTAAGAAGGCGCGTCGTTTTCTCGAGAGTCTGACCGGTCAGAAGTCGGAGGCGGCCGACGGTGCGGCCCCTGCGACGCCGCTGTTGCAGGCGGGGGTGGCCGTGGTGGATATCACGCC
>CBFDDG010000712.1:0-2236 GCA_965603505.1 uncultured Phycisphaerae bacterium
TCAGGCGATGGTTTCGTGTAGCTCTCTGCCTCTGACAACTCGCCCAAGGCCTTGTCAAAATCACCGCGAGCATAGGCGTCATACGCAAAACTCAGGGCCCCTTGCTGGGCCATCCCACACCCTGATGCTGACATCAGAATGAAGCCCGCGCCCACAGCTCCAATCAGAACGGCGATCGACAATTTACCTTTCCCCATCATTCTGTCTCCTGCATGTTTACGGACGGCACTTGCCATTTGACGTTATCGACGGTGCTCTCTGCGAGGGATTCTTACCTTGTAAAAGGACAGTCTAATCAGCATGATTCCTTGCACTCCATGGCACGTGGCCGATACACGCCGGCGCGCCATACCTGGCGATTGTAGCGCACGCAGGAGAGTCAATCTCCTTCAGCGCAGACGAGACAGCGCCGACCCAACTCCGCACTGAATTTGCCCTGCCGCGTCATAATACGTTCAAATGAGGAATATCTCCGGCCGTTGTCAAGCGAAAAACTCGATTTCTCGGGTGGCGGGTCGCGACGAAAGCATGCGGAAGCGGCCAGCGGCTTCCGGAAGACCGCACGTACCTTGCGCAAGGCAGCCTCACACCATCTCGCTGATGTTTCTGGGTGCTTCCCAGAGGGCATCATGGCGTCACTTGCTCGGCAGGATCAGGACAAAAGCGGCGTCTTCTTGCGTGCGATCCGCATCTTCGCGAGCCTGCGCAGTGCTTCGTAGAGCGAGCTTGGCGAGATACGAGGCCGGGGTGGAGGCTGGTTTGCAGAGTAGAGAAACAGTGGGGCAGGGGGCTGCCCCACCGTTCATTGCGTGCCCGGAAGGTCCGCGGACTGGATGGGCTTATCCGTTGAGGGTCCAGCCTTCGCGGTATTGGCGCTTGAGCAGATCGTTGGCCTCGCTGCTGTTGGTGACACGGCCGGCAGCGGGGTCGTAATCGAGCTTCTTGCCGGTGCGGTAGGCGACGAGGCCGAGGAGCATCAGCTCGATCATCGTGCCGCCGTACTCGAAGTCGCAGGAGGTCTTCAGGTCGCCCTTGCAGGCGCGGGTCCATTCCTTCTGGAAGTGGCCGACGTTCGGGAGCATCTTGTCCTTCGGCCGGCGGTCGTAGTAGCTCATATCCGCGTCGTCGCCGAAGGGGATGACCAGGCGGGAGCCGAAATCGGCGATGATGTAGCCTTTGGAGCCTTTGAACATCGCGCCATGTCCGATCTTGTTCAGATCGACCCAGTTCCTCGGCGATCTCGGCATCGCGCCGCCCTGGTACCAGTGCACGCCGATGGCGGGGCGCCAGTTGTTGGCCGGAAGATTGAAATGGCTCTCGAGCTCAACCGGCGTCACTTCCGGATTGAATGGATCGCCCTTGCCCTCGGCGGAGGTCGGCACGCCCGCACCGACCGCGTCCCAGACGATGTCCATCGTGTGGCTGCCCATGTCGCCGATCTGGCCGCTGCCGAAGTCCCAGTACATGTTCCACTGCAGGCAGTTTGCGCCGGGTCCGCCGGAAAAATAGCCCGGATTGTACGGATGCCACGGCGACGGACCGATCCAAAGGTCGTAGTGCAGGTTCGCCGGCGGCTCGCCCTCAGCGGGCAGGTACCCCGGCCGGCGGATCTGCCGATTGCCCCAGGCGTACGCATCCTTCAACTCGCCGATGGCGCCGTCGCGGATCAATTCCTGCACGCGGTTGAAGTTCGGGTTCGCGTGCCGCTGCATCCCGACCTGCGTCGCGAGCTTCCTGCGATTCTTGAGGTAGTTCGCGCGGACCACACGGGCCTCCTCCACGCTGTTGGCCAGCGGCTTCTCGCAGTAGACGTGCAGCCCGCGATTCAGCGCCCAGTTCGCCACGAACGCGTGCGTGTGGTCCGTCGTGCAGCAGATGACCGCGTCGAGGCCCTTCTGGTCGAGGCACTTGCGCCAGTCGACGTAGTGCTTCGCTTTCGGGAACCGCTTTGCGGCCGAGGCGATGTGCTTCTCATTCACGTCGCACAGGGCCACGACGTTTTCGCTCGAGATCGCGTCGAAATGCGCGAGGGCCCGCCCCCAGGTCCCAATCAAAGCGACGTTGAGCTTGTTGCTGGGTGCGTTGGCGCCGGAGAGCACGCCGCTGGGGAGAATGAGCCATCCGGCTCCGGTCGCAGCGGCGGATTGGAGGAATTGACGTCGTTTCATGCGGTCTTCTCCTTTCGGTTGTGCCGTTCTCATTGCATACGAGGGCCTTGACCCGCCCATCCTAACGG
>CBFDDG010000713.1:0-2229 GCA_965603505.1 uncultured Phycisphaerae bacterium
CCCAATTTCTTCTATGGGCATCGCAAACTTGTCGAGGGACTTTGGTACTATGACGATGGCTACCTTCATAACCCCGAGTACGACAAGAGAATCGACGCGATAATCGAAGAACATAGGAGACCGTGAACGACGAAGCACAGGACAGATCACGGACCGCAGGTAAGCTCAGCATCGCGGCCTGTCGCCGCTAAAGATATTGGGAATCGCGTTGTACAGACTCATGGTATAGCCAGGCGATCGGGAACGGAATCGACCAAGAGGTATTCTTAAGTAAGGAGACCATACGATGGAACAGAAACACACGTCACGACGGGATTTGCTTCAGTTTGGGATGGCTGCGGCGGCGGCATCGGCTTGCGGGGGCTGCGCGCTGTTCGGCTCGCGCAAGGCCGACGCTATTGCCGAGCAAGGCGAGGGCGGCCTTCGCCTGAGCGAAGAGGAGTCCTCGGCCCTGCTGCAATCAGAAGGCAGTCTGCTCGTGCAGCCTGAGAATGCCGACGGCAAAATCCTCGTCGTGCGTCGCGACGACGGCAGCCTCCACGCAGTCGCCGCGACCTGCACGCACGCAGGCTGCGACGTCCTGTACGACCCGAAGCTCGGACACATCCGTTGTCCGTGTCACGGGTCCGAGTTCGGCCTGGACGGCACAAACATCAAAGGACCGGCCAAGGAGCCGCTAAAGGCCTACAAGGTCACCGCCCGCAGCGGCCGCGTCGTCATCGAGATGTAAGTTCCCAACGGACGACCCAGCCCCGGAAAGCATAGTCTCTTGGGGACACATGCCGGCCCGTTCCCTTTGCGCCGCTCGGCATGAGGCGAGGCGCGCGAGCGCAAGCCAGAATCGCGATCAGATGTATTCGACGGTCGCCGGTGGCTTGGGCGTCAGGTCGTAGAGGCAGCGGTTGACGTCCGGGACCTCCGTGATGATGCGCTGGCAGATGCGGTGGAGCTTCGGCCAGGGCAGTTCCGTCGCGGTTGCGGTGCGGGCGTCGGTGCTCTCGATGCAGCGGAGCACGATGATCTGCCCGAACTCGCGCTTGTTGTCACGAATGCCGGTCGCCCGGTCGTTCAGCAGCACGGCCAAGTATTGAAAGGCGCCCGTGCCGGCTAACTCTTTCTCCACGATGGCGGTCGCCTTGCGAACGGTGGCGAGACGCTCGCGCGTGACCTCGCCGACGATCCGCGTGGCCAGGGCCGGCCCCGGGAACGGGAAGCGCTCCGCGATCTCCGCCGGCAGCTCGAGGAACTTGCAGACTTCGCGGACGCCGTCCTTACGGAGCGTCTTGAGCGGCTCGAC
Organism: uncultured Phycisphaerae bacterium; assembly: GCA_965603505.1. Lineage (GTDB taxonomy): Bacteria > Planctomycetota > Phycisphaerae > Sedimentisphaerales > Anaerobacaceae > PLanc-01. The sequence goes on from CBFDDG010000713.1 coordinate 1,298, forward strand.
GATCGCGTAGCCGTACGCCTCTTCCGTGTCGATCCCTAATTGCGAGAGGATATTGTGCTGGCGTTTGATGCCGGCTACCGTCTCCTCGATATCGGTCAGGATCGTGCCGTGCAGCAGGAACTTCGCGCCCGATTCCTTTACGAGCCGGCCGAAGACCTTCGAGTAGAACGTGTCGGTGATTGCGTGGCGCTTCTTCTCTGGATCGGTCAGACCGGCCAACGCCGAAAGGAATTCCTCCCGCGAATCCACCAGCTCGACAGGAATCCCCAACTTCGCAAACATCTTCACAACCGCCTGCGGCTCGCCTTCTCGCATCAGCGCGTTATCGATGAAGACCGTCTTGAGCCTCTCGCCCAGGGCCCGGTGCCCCAGAACGGTCACCAGCGAGCTGTCCACACCGCCGCTGAGGGCGTTGATGGCCGTGCCGCTGCCGACGGTGTCTCGAATCCGGGCGATCTGCTCTTCGACGAACTTGCTGCAATCCATGGCATGCTCCTTCCTGCGAGTCCTTGGCTGTTCGGTCATGGGCCGTATGCGAAGGCAGGAATGTAGCCGCCCCGAGCCGGCTTGTCAACCACCGTCTCCGTCACAGAATCTCCCCCGTGCGGCGGCAATGCGCTGGCCGATTCGGGTCCGTCCCGGCTGCCGGGTGGCAGGGCCAAACCGTGATGCCCAAGGCCTTGTATAGGCACATCGTGCCCCCTTTGCCGGTGGCGGGCGCGTGAGAAATTGGTATGATGCGATCCTGTGTAACGGTCACACATCGGCTGCGATTGACATTCGGCATGAAGAAGAGGTGTCTTGGCATGGACTTCGATTTCGACAGGATGATCGACCGGCGAAAGACGGACAGCCTGAAATGGGCCCGGTACAGGGGCCGGGACGTGATTCCCATGTGGGTGGCCGATATGGACTTCCAGGCCCCGCGTCCC
>CBFDDG010000714.1:0-2214 GCA_965603505.1 uncultured Phycisphaerae bacterium
GAGGGGACGAAATGCTGAACGAATACTTTGAGATCGCGAAGCGGCATACAAGTCTCAAGGTCGAGACCGTGGCCGGCGTCACAACGTTCCTGACCATGGCCTATATCATCTTTGTGAACCCGAATATCCTCAGCGCCACGGGCATGGACAAGAGCGCGTTGATCGCCGTGACGTGCCTCATCAGCGCCATTGCGACGATCGGCACGGGGGTTTTCGGCAAGGCGCCCATCGCAATGGCTCCCGGCATGGGGCTCAACAGCTTCTTCGCCTACAGTCTCGTGACGCAGGAGAAAATCAGTTGGCAGACCGCTTTGGGCGCGGTGTTCATCTCCGGCCTGGTCTTTCTCATCCTGACACTCATCGGCCTGCGGAAAAAGCTCGTCGAGGCGATTCCTGCGGGCCTGATCTCGGCCATCGCCGTGGGGATCGGCCTGTTCATCGCCTTCATCGGTCTGAACAACCTCGGCCTGGTCCTGCGCGACGACAAGACGCTCTTCGCGATCGGAGACGTCACGAAGGCCACCGTCTGGATCGGACTGCTGGGCCTGGTGGTGATGATCGCGCTCGGGCTGCTGAGAATCACGGGCAGCCTGCTCATCGGCATCTTCGCAACGACACTCGTCGCGGCCCTGTTTGGCTACGTGAACCAGCCGACCGGCTGGGTCTCGCTGGATTGGCCGGTCGGCAAAATCGCCCTGCAGCTCGATATCCTGGGCGCACTGAAGATCAGTCTCTGGGGGAGTATTTTCACATTGATGTTCATCGACATGTTCGACAGTATCGGCACGCTCGTCGCGTGCAGCGAGAAGGCGGGCCTGCGAGATGAACGCGGGCAAATCAAGGGGCTGGACCGCCTGCTGGGTATTGACGCGATCGCCACGATGGCCGGCGCCCTGCTGGGGACCTCGACCACGACCTCCTACGTCGAATCCGCCGCGGGGATCGAGCAGGGCGGGCGAACGGGCCTGACGTCGGTGGTCACCGGCGTGCTGTTCTTGTTCGCGTCGCTCTTCGTTCCCATCATCGCGGTGGTGCCGGCGTATGCGACCGCCCCGGCGCTGATCATGGTGGGCTTGTACATGATGAAGGAGGTCCGCAAGATCAACCTGCGCAAAGTGGATGAGCTGATTCCCTCCTTGATCATCGTCGCCATGATCGCCATCAGCTACCAGATCAGCACCGGCCTGGCGCTCGGCTTCGTCTCGTTCGCCGTCCTGAAAGTTCTGTTGGGTCGGTTCAGGGACATTCGGCCGGCGATGTGGCTGATTGCCGCCTTGTCGTTGATGTTCCTGATCATCCGCTGGCTGCCGGTCGTCACAGGGCTGCTCGGGGGCAGTGCGGAGGCGGCGTGAAATACGGACCATCCAAGTGAAAACCAGTAATGCAACCATGTCTGTGAAGGAGTCTGGAAATGGGTAAAGTATCGATTGGGGTGAACCTGGAATTCGTGCGACACGCGGATAAGCCGTTTGATTGGGCTGTCGCCAAGGCGGCGGAATTAGGGTACGAGTATGTGGAGCCATGGGTGCATCTCGGCCGCGAGTTGATCAGCGAGGCGGGGTACTTTGCCACGATCTCGATGTGGGAGGACCCGATCCGAATCAAGAAGCTGTGCGACAAGGCGGGCGTCAAGATCTCCGGACTTTCCTGCCATACGCCGCTGTGCAAGCCGGACATCAGCGGCAACTATCTGAAACAGGCCATTCGCTTCGCCGCCGAGTGCGGCGCCCCGGTGGTCAACACGGATGAAGGCCCCAAACCCGCCTGGACGACGGTGGAGGAAGACCACGTGCTGATGAAGTACACCTTGACGGAAGCGGCCGCCTTCGCCGAGAACCGCAACGTCCTGATCGGTTTGGAACCGCACCAGCAGTACAGCAAGACGCCGGAAGGGCTGGATCGCATCCACGGCCTTGTCGACTCCCCGGCCATCGGAATCAATTTCGACACGGGCAACAGCTATCTGTGCGGGCAGGACCCGATCCAGTGGCTCCAGCACGTCAAGGACCGTCTCGTGCACCTGCACGCCAAGGACATCTCCATCGAGCAATCCGAGGACGAGCGAGGCAAGGTGACGGGCACGCCGGCCGGTTGTGCCTGCGGCGACGGCGTCAACGACTGGAAAAAGGTCATCGAGATCTGTCGCACCGTACAGCGTGACATCGTTCTGAGCGTCGAATGCGGCACGGTCGAGCAGGCCGAACGAAGCATCAA
>CBFDDG010000715.1:0-2213 GCA_965603505.1 uncultured Phycisphaerae bacterium
AGGAACAGCAGCGGCTGCTCCGACGGCTCCAGCAGCGCGTCCACGATCGCGCGAACGCAGCACGCCGTCTTGCCCGTACCACTTCGTCCGAGAATAAACTGAACCGCCATAGCCGCCTTCCGTGCGCCCAGCCAAAGTCCGAAAACTTGTACCAGATCGCAGGGGGCCTTTCAAGAAAAATACGCACGCCTGCTGATGCGCCCGATACCGATGCGGGGGTATGAACTCAATCTGTGCGCACCAAACCGCGAGCCGGGCGGTGTGAATGTACGCAGGTGGGCTATGCGACGCCGATGAGGTGGAAGTTCGGCGGGCTCTGCCGGAGCGTGATGGCAGCTACGTCCGTGAGGCGCTTCGCATAGGAGTGATCGGGATCGCCGACGGTTTCGAGCACCGTCTCGTCGGCGGCCTCCTCCCGCAGTCGGCGAATCGCGGCGTTCACGAGACGGAGCAAGGGGTTGTAGAAGTACAGCACCTGGAGCACGTTCTGCGCGAGATTGATCCACAGATCGTGTCGCTTGACGTGCGACAGCTCGTGGAACAGCACGTCGCGGAGGTGCCGCGACCCGAGCGTCGGTGCGAGATTGCGGGGCACGATGATGACGGGTCGGATCAAGCCGCAGACGGCCGGCTTCATGCCCGCGTAGCCGACCTTCAGACGGATGGGACCCCAGATGCCCATACGCTTGCGGCAGTAGAGGAGAATATCATTCATCAGGTGATTGGCCGCGGGCGATTTATCGATTCGCTTGCAGGCGGCCAGTGCACGCCGGACCAGTACGACGCCCATGATTCCGGCGCCGACCAGCCAGAGCAGAAAGATGGCCCCCTGCCAAGTGAGAGTTCGTGGCCGCTCCCCTACCCCAACCGTGGTGGTCTGGGACTGTCCGGTGGTGGGCTGAGATAGGGGAGCGTTGGTGTGGCGCGCTGGCAAAGAGGGTGTCGGGTCTGCGTAGGCAGCTTCGGGCTCCCAAACGCGAAGGATCGCGCCTGAGAGACCCTTGCCAGTCGGCCAATGGGTAGAAGGAGGATCTAATTCAAGCAAAGGAAGCAGCACGAGAAAGGCCAGGGCGCACGTAACCAGCCAGTATCGCAAGCCGGCACGGATCCGCTCTCGCAAGGCGAATTCGACCAGCAGAATCAGGCCGATCACGACCGTCGATTCCAGGAGGATCGGTAAAGCCAGTCCGACAAACGCTTTACCCATCGTATTCACTTGTATCGCTATCAATTCCATACCCGCGCCTTTCACCTTCTAAGACGCCCGAAACGAAAAAGTATTACATGGAAAATGGAATATTTCGCGTGCGGCGGTATCTGCGAGATCCGTCGCGGCAGCTTGGTCCTACGGGTCCGCCTTAATAGATACCTGCGATTCTTTTGACTTTCCTACCGGGCTGCGGTAGAAGGATAATCAGGAGTGTTCCTGAGGGCAGAGGGCTAGCGCACCGTCGCAGATAGGAACGGAGATTCGGCCACGATGTTAGGCGTGATGTTTGGTGAGGGCGAGGTTCTGGTTATCGTCGTGCTTACGGCGATCGTCGTCTTTGTGGTCGTGCGCAAGCGGAGGGCCAAATAGCTGGCCGGCGGACCGGCAACGGCTACGTCCAATCCTCCTTCCAAGCCTTTCCTGTCCGTTGCTGCTTGAGCCGGCCGCGCTGTTTCTTTTCCTTCAGCCTGCGCTCTCTCGCGGCGACCGACGCCTTCGTCTTTCTGCGGATCGGATCGGGCTTCAGAGCCTGACGCAGCAACTGCTGCAGGCGTTCCGTCGCCGCCTGACGATTCGCCTCCTGGCTGCGATGCTTCTGTGAGACAACACGCAGAACGCCATGCTTGTCGATGCGGGTCGGGAGCTTGCTCAGGATTCGCTTCTTCTGGTTATCGGACAGACTCGGTGAGCCGGCCACGTCAAAGAGTACGGTCACACGCGTGTTGAGCTTATTGACATTCTGCCCGCCCGGACCGCCGCTGCGCGACGTCTTAAACGTCAGTTCGTCTTCAGGAACCAAGGTGTTCTTGGCGATCTCAATCATGGCCTGCCGCTTCGATCATTTCCGTTCCGTGTGCATCATCACAGCCGATCCTACCTGTCGGAAGGCTGGATCGCAAGTTGGAGTTTCGTAGCTCTCCAATGGGCAGAACCTCGCCGTTCAACGCGCAGGGCTGAAAGTATGAGTCCCGTGAGGCGCCATGCCGCTCGCTACAACAAGCCG
>CBFDDG010000716.1:0-2210 GCA_965603505.1 uncultured Phycisphaerae bacterium
GGTTAGGGCACTTTTCCTGCTTCTTCACCGAACGCTTTGTCGAGGTGATCCTTCTTGACGATGAATTGAGTCAACACCGCGTCAATATTCCACGATGAGTTAAACTGCAACAAATACGTGGCGGTGTCTGCCTGGTAAAGGATCTTGTCAGGGAAATTAAGAGATCCGCTGGTCATGAGGGGAATCGTTGCATAGTCGCCTTTTCGCAAATCTGAATAGTCCCACGCTACTGAACATAGACCTTCTTCGGAAGTGGGGGACCTCCCAAGTTCTGCATTTTCTGTGGACAATTTCTTGATCTCCATCCACTTCTTCATCTTGTGCGAAAATACGAACAGACCGGGAACCTGCTTTCCTTTCGGACCATAATCCCTTGCAACAAAGATGTAGTCAGTGTGCTCATAAATGGTCCTGCGTTGACCCACGGGGTCATGGGCCTCAGAGAGGATGACCGTGGGCGTACTGGCCGGCTCTTGAGATAACATGGCCTGTGGTGTACCCGAGGACGCTTTGTTCGTTGTGCGTCCACTCTCTGAACAACCAACAAACAGAAGGAAAACAGAAGCAATGGCTATCGTTTTCATGTTGTTCTCCTGTGCCCTAACTATGTATATATGGTTTCCGCATGACACACCCAAGCCCCGCGGCTCAGAGCCGGTCGGCCGGAGTCTTAACTCCGGCAACTCCGCGATTCAACACGTGCGTGTACACCATTGTTGTTTTCACGTCCTTGTGGCCAAGCAGTTCCTGGACGGTTCTGATATCATACCCGTTCTCCGACAAATGTGTCGCAAGAGAATGGCGGACGGTATGAGAACCCTCATGCGTGCCACTCCCGCTTCGCGGGTGTTCTCGTTGAGCGGTGTGTCTTGAGTTCTCCCGACGTTCAATTCTCCCGCACTCACAGCCATAATCTTCGCATGGCCGGCCGGGTAAGTCAAGCGGGCAGGCGGAAAAGGGACAGAAGTGATAAGGGACATGTGATAGGTGATAAGGCGGAGCCGGGAGGCTCTCTCAATTGATTATGGATGATTGAATCCGTGTCAATCCTTATAAGTCCGTGTCTGGAAAGAGTTTATCCATATCCATCCGAAGCGAATGAAAAGCGCGGCATCGGGGGGGTGCCCTCTCAGGCAGGCTTTTGCGGGGTGGCGGAGGGGCGGTCTATCGCCTATAATGCCGGCCCGAAGGTGCAATAGGAGATTTCCAATGGCCGATGTGGCGTTTCAGAAGTGTATCAACCCGAATTGCGGGGCCGAGTTCGATTGCGGGCAGTCGATCTTCAAGTGCCCCAAGTGCGGGGACCTGCTCGATATCCGGTACAATTGGGATAAGGTGCCCGTGCCGAACAAGCTGGGTGCGTTCGCGATGCGCTGGGCGAACCGGGACAGGCCGCTGGACCTCTCGGGCGTGTGGCGGTTCCGCGAGCTGCTGAATTTCTGCCCGGACGAGAACAAGGTCACGATCGGCGAGGGGCAGACGATTCTCCAGCCCAACTGCGCGATCGCCGAGCACTTGGGGATGAAGCCGGACTGCCTGTTCCTCGAGTACGAAGGGCTGAACCCCTCCGGGTCATTCAAAGACAACGGCATGGCGGCCGCCTTCAGCCACGCCATGATGGTCGGGGCCAAGTCCTGCGCCTGTGCCTCGACGGGCAATACATCGGCCGCCGTGGCGCTGTACGCTCACAGTTGCGGGCTCAAATGCACGGTCTTCATCGGCTCCGGCCGGATCGCCTTCGGAAAGCTCAGCCAAGCCATGGACTACGGAGCCCGGACCATCCAGATCCGGGGCGATTTTGACGATTGCATGCGCCAGGTCCAGGCCGTCTGCACCGAGCTGGGCCTGTATTTGCTCAACTCGCTCAACCCCTTCCGTCTCGAAGGGCAGAAGACCATCATGTTCCGCATCATCGAAGGCCTCGGCTGGGACGTGCCCGACTGGATCGTCGTCCCCGGCGGCAACCTCGGCAACTCCAGCGCGTTCGGCAAGGCGTTCGCCGAGCTCAAGCAACTCAGCCTGATCGACCGCGTCCCGCGCATGGCCATCATCAACGCGACCGGCGCCGACACGCTGACCGACCTGGTGAACAATAAGAAGCTCGCCTGGAACGACGGCCACGTCGATCAGAAGGTCATCGACGACTACTACGCGGACCTGACGGCCCGCGGTTTCTCGCCGCACACGTGCGCCTCGGCGATCGAAATCTC
>CBFDDG010000717.1:0-2205 GCA_965603505.1 uncultured Phycisphaerae bacterium
GCGCCTCGACCGGCCGCTCCAGGGTGGGCATGCCCTCAAAGGCGAGGTGGAGCGAAACTTCCATGCTCTTGTAGGCCGGGCTCTCCGCCGGGGCGTTAAGGAACGCCGAGCCCTTGTCGAGGAACTCCTGGTCCTCGGACAGCCTGTGCGTGAGCGTCGCGAAGGATTGGACCGACCGGTGCACGAGCAGCACGTAGATCAGACTGAGACCTTCGATCGGATAGAACACGCCCACCGGCTTGATCCCGAGGCGGTTCAGCGCCGGGATCGCCGCCTCGCGGGCAAAGCTGTCGAAGCCGGCCTTCTGTTCGGCCGTCTCGATCTCATACTTGCGCAGCTCAAAGGTATCCCGCACGGGTCCGGCCATCCGCGCCCGCGCCGACGCCGCCGCCGTCGCCCGCTCCCGGGCCATCCGGGTCCGATAGGCCGCATCAGTTTCATTCGGCCGCCGCTGTGCACTCGCCACGGCACCCCCGGCCACCGACACCAGAGACGCCACACACGATTTCGCTAAGAACTCTCGTCGTTTCATGCTCGTTCTCCTCACAAGGCTCCTGTCATACACAACACCATCGACACACCGGCCTTTATAGCCCGCCGCCCCGCCGTCCGCAAGACTGCAGCGCGGCGCGGAACACGAAAGGGAATAGTCTGCCGCACGCGTGCTGCCCCCATCAAGCCTGCGGATCGTCACTATCTTGCGGCGTCCACGGCCCCGGGGATGAGATTCCCAGGCGTTCCTTCCCAAATCAGGCGGGGATACTCCCTCCCGTTGTCGATCACCCAATTGGGGTTTCCACCCCAGCCGTGACTTTGGAGCGTCAGCACATCCATCAATTCCTCCGTGCCAACTCCCGTGCCACCGGCACTCGTCTGGACCCCACTTGCCTCTACATCCCACAGGCAATGTTCGACAGAGCCGCCCTCATTGTGAGCCACCAAACCTGAGCCGGCATACCTCGGGACAGCACAGGTGCTATAGCACATGCGGATCGTACCGCCGATGTTATCCACAACCAACCCCGCGTCGGGGTTAGAGTACGTGCGACCAATGAAGTCTTTAACCATACCTTGCACGTAGCAATCTTCGATTACCCCCGTATTCTTTCCTACAAACCCGGCAAGCGTCCCATTTGCCACCACCTCGCCAATGGCGTAACATCGGGCGATGCAGCCCCCGTTGATCGCACAAAGCATCCCACCGGTTTCCTTCATACCGTTCTCTCCCCGGATGGAGACGTCTCTCAAGCCAAGATCCACGATGTTCCCCAGCGACCCGACTTCGCCGAAGAGCCCCAGCATGCCTGACCGGTTCGCGTCAGGCCCTCCCGTTTCGAATGTCAAGTCGTGGATGACATGCCCATCTCCATCGAAGGTGCCGTTGAACACCTCGCCGATCCCAATCAGAGGCGTCTTATGAACCCGCCATGCCATGTCCATGTCGGCGATGAGTTTGAAGCACTTGTCCCACAACTGGGGTTGCAGGGCCAAGCATTCCAGTTGCCCTGGACTGAGAATGACATAGGGGTCGTCGGGCTCGCCTCTGCCGACATTGGTGGACCAATCGTAGGATCCGAGACTCACGAGAATATCTGCCGCCCTGCCGGCAGGAGCACCGGGATCGGGACGTGCCATGACGGCACGACCATACTCCACAGCGGGATCGTAGTCATACGTGACATAATACATCTGAACGCCTGCATCGGCGAGGGCCTCATAGGCATCCTCAATCGACAACCCATGGATGCCGGGGACGGGCGCAAGAGCCAGCCACGTCAGTTCGGGATAACCATCAGCCGGCATAGACCACGGGACTCGAAACCCGTTGTTGCCGATCCCCCAGAACTCCCAGCCGGCAAAGCTGCTGACCTGCTTCATCTCCTCGCGGGTCAACGCCGTCCCGATACCGTTGTCGGGACCGCCGCTGCGCATAGCTATGGAAGAAACCAAGAAGTAACAGTCTGCTACCATCTCTGGATAAGCTCCCCCGACAAGGCCACCCGAGTGGGGGCCTGTGGAGATAATTCGACAGGAGGCATAGCAGCGACTTATGTGAGACATATAGCCAGCTTCCGCCACCAGACCTCCGCACTGTGTGCCTGATACGGTGCCGGACGCATAGGAGTCCTCGACCCACCCGGTGTTGTATCCGATCAAGTCACCGCTGGCTGTACCCGATACGGTACATATAGTACCGCACTCTCG
>CBFDDG010000718.1:0-2197 GCA_965603505.1 uncultured Phycisphaerae bacterium
CTGTTCATCTCGGTGCCCTCGACCACGACGAGATGCCGGCGCCGGGCGACCTCGATCACGTCGTAGAGATTCTTGACCTTCTGATCCTGCGCTCCCGCCGTGTAGTTGCGGTCCGGGATGACGTTGAGCGCCACGGCCCCCGTACTCATCGCCACGTCCAGAAGCTCCTCGATGGCCTGCTCGCCGGCGCTGGTTCCGTCGAGCCACGTGTGCACGGGCATGCCGCCGGCCGCGAGGATGAAGCGGTTCGTGTCGGCCATCTGCGGAAACGAACCTTCACCGGGCGGCACGTAGCCCACGCCGCCGCGTTTCATCGTTTTGGCGCGGATCGTATTGAGCAGGTCCCGGCCTTCGGGCAGTCCGAGCTTTCCGGCGTCGGTACCGAGTTTCTCCGACCAGAACGCGGCCAGATCGTCCGTCTCACCAAAGATCTCCTCGGCCTTGCGGGCATAGGCCAGGCACATGTGCCGCTCCGTGGCATTGCCCGCAGGCGTCAGCGTGAGCACGTCGCGCTCGTAGTCCAGCTCCACGGGGCTCAGATACCGGTTGACACGCTGCATGAGATCGCGGTTTCGTTGTTGGGCCGTCTCCTTGAGACCTCGGAGGAAGTCCTGTTGTGCCGCGGGCACGCGCGAGGAGGGGAACCCGACGCCCATGTGATAGGAGATGCCCGGCTCGCCCGGCGAATTGATGACGCGCGTCGAGAACTCCGGCACGTAGACCCGCGTCTCAAGCCCCGAGCAGCCCTTCAAGCCCAGCAACCGGCACGCCTCACGAAACTCATCGAGCGCGTCCAGCACGTCAAAATCGACGGTCCCCACGACGGCCAGACCGGCCTTGCGGGCCAGCCAGGCGAATTTCGTCGGCGAGTAGCCGTAGCTGTTATAAGAAAGGAACGTATGACAGTGGAGATTCACAAACTGCCCGGGCTCGGGCAAGCGAATGTTGCCCGCCTTACCCTGATCCAGCAGCGACAGGAACGCTCGCTTTCGCTCGACGGCGTCGAAGCTGTCCAACTGTTGCTCCAGTTGCTCAATCAAAGTCGCTGCCTCCTTCTGCGGTCTGTCATTCCCGCGAAGGCGGGAATCCACCTTATGGCCCGTGCGGCCCCGCACGACATTGCGGGACGAGCGTGGACGCTCGCCCTACTTCTCCGGTCCCACGTTCTTGTGGGATTGACATATCCGGGTGCCATGTCCACGCTTGCGTGGACATGTTTTACCTGATGACCACAGCATGCTCACCCAAGCGTAAGCATGGCGCCCAATGTCGTGTGCCGGATTCTCCGGGTGGGCGCACGTTATTACTTGGCCACAAACTTGTCGTATTGTTTTTCCCAGAGGGCCGTATCCTGCGGTTCGTATTCCTTCAACTCAAACGAGTTACGAATGACTTCTCTGGCCTCATCGATGCTCTTGAGCTGCCCGGCGGCCTTCGCCTGCATCAGGATGTTACCACTGGCCGTGGCCTCAATGGGCCCCGTGACGACCTTTCGGCCGATCGCGTTCGCGGTAAACTGGCATAGCAGCTCGTTTTGAATCCCGCCACCGACGATGTTGAGCACCTCGATCTCGCTGCCGGTCACATCCTCGATCGCCTTGAGCACGGAACGATACTTGAGCGCCAGGCTTTCGAGAACCGCCCGGAGCATTTGGCCTTTATCATCCGTGGGTTTCTGCCCCGTCCGCGAGAGGGATTCGCTGATGCGTGCCGGCATGTCACCCGGCGCCAGGAAATCGCTGTTGTCGCAGTCGATATACCCGAAGAACGGCTCTGCCTCAGCGGCCATTTTCGTCAGCGTGCCGTAGGGGAGATCCTCACCCTCACGCTGCCACTGGCGCTTGCATTCCTGCACCAGCCACAGACCCATGATGTTCTTCAGCAGGCGAATCGTCTTCTCCACCCCGCCCTCGTTCGTGAACTCGTACCGGAAGGTCTTGTCGTTGATGATAGCGTTCGGCAGCTCGACGCCCATCAGGCTCCACGTCCCCGACGACAGGTAGGCCCATTTGTCGCCTTTGCCGGGGACGCCCAGGACCGCCGAGGCAGTGTCGTGCGAGCCGACGGCGATGACCGGAATCTTCCCGCAGCCGATTTCCTTCGCCACTTCGTCCGTCAGGTCGCCGATGACGGTCCCCGGCATGACGATCTCCGGCATGATTCGCATCGGCAGTGCGAGCTCCTCGAAAATCGGCTC
>CBFDDG010000719.1:0-2185 GCA_965603505.1 uncultured Phycisphaerae bacterium
ACGTTCTGCCTGAGCACGTGTAGTTTCTCGCGGATCTCCACGGACATTCGGCTGTTCGGGAAGTCGCGCATGATCTGCTGGCCGATCTCAAGGGCGTTGGACCACTGTTTATCGGAGACGGCCAGGGCGAATTGCACGCCCAGGTTGTGCAGCTTGGTGCGGAAGACGTCCTTGGCGGCTTCCTGCAGCGCAAGGGCCTCGTTCGGCGTCAGGTACATATCGAGCTCGCGGAGGACGTCCAGGCTGTGGTCCGTCTCCTGCCGCGTGATGGCGTCGTCCCAGGCGGCCAGCAGGATCCTCTTGTGCTGCTCCTTCCGTTCCACCAACTGGTGACGGAGGGCCTTCACCTTGTCGGATTTCGGGTGGGCCCGGATCAGCGATTCGATCTGGAGGCTGGCCTTGACCCACTGGCAGATGTCGAACAGCTTCTCGATCTGGGCAATGGCCTGATCGATCCGCTCGTCCTCGGTTGCGTTGCGGTAGCTTTCGACCTGCCGGCGAAGCTCCTCTGCCAGGAGACGGTACTCGGAGTGGTTCTCGATCTCGTCGACAATCTCGTACGCGCCGTCGAAGTCGTTCTGCTTGAGCCGGTCGAAGACGGCCTCGCGCAGGAAGCGTTTGTCATCCTCGCGAAAGGCGATCGCCTTGGCCGCATCGCTGATCCGCGTGCTGTGATTGATCTGCATGAGCCCGTCGTGGATGTTCCCGAGCGCCTTACTGGCCTGCTCCAGTCCGGCACTGTACTCATTGAGCGTACTAACGATCCTCGAGATCCTGGAGAGCACGGTCAGCAGGGCCACCAGAAAGATCAAGCCGCCCATCAGCCATACGAGTTGCCGAACGTTCTCGGATTTCTCAAAGATGCTGGTGAAGAGCGCCAGGACCGCCACCCCGGCGAGCGTGCCGACGATAACGACGATGTGCCATTTGAACTGCCATACCTGGCTGTCTCCTTTGGAGTCCATAGGCCTTCTCTCCTGAAGAGCAGGAAACCTCTTTGCAGCCATCTTCCATTGTAACGAACGAGAGCTGCCGAGTCAACATCGAAGCGGCAACCGGTGGTCCGGAAGGCGGTATCCCCCAAACCCCCATATCCAGAACTCCTACGGTCGTCGCCGGCTGCGGTTGCACCGTTGGCATCCGCCCGGTGATGCCCTACCACCTAATAAGACGGGCAAGGGGGCGCGTTTATTTCCGGGGGCAGGCAGAATCTCCATCAGGAGAGATACTCTGAGGGCAGCACACGGCCCGACAGGCAACCATTTGGAGGCTGTTTCTCGCTCCTCACCTGTGCAGGTGTCAGGCCTGCGGGCGATCGCGCAAGGATCGCGATGGACCCTTTCGTGGCTGAATCGCCTCTCAATAGTCCTTGAATCGGCTCATCCACTGGGGCCAGTCTGTAGGCGTGACGCCGCCGCTCTGGGTCCATGGGCCGTTCGTGTCGAACTGCTTGTGCCACTTGAGCTTCCACAACTCCTTGACGCCGACGGTGCGGGCCGACCAATCCAGGAACAGGTGATTCACGAATCCGTTGTGGCGATTGATGCAGAAGTGCATCATCTCCCGATCGTAGCCCAGCCACTGGCTGTCGGTCCGGGGCGGATCACCTTTCGCCCCGTTCGCGTATGGTCCGCCGCCGCGCCACATCGTGTCGGCGAACACCGGCACTTCATACGCTCGCGGCGTGTTCTTGGTCCGCCAGTTCCACGCGGTGGGGCGCTGCTGGATGGCTGTCTCGTTGCCGTAATTGTAGAGCCAGCAACTGGCCCCATAGCTGCACTCTTCGTTCCGTTCCTGAGGATCTCTAGTGCCGACCGTGTCGCCTGCTCCCTGGATGTAGGCGTACTGTGAACCGCCGTAGTCCAGGTAATCGCCCTGCTGGCCCGGTCGGCGTTTCGTCGCCGAGGGACACCGCAGGATATCCGAATTCGTGTCCCAGCCGTCTCGAAGGGCGATAATCCAGGTCCCTCGTTTCCACCCGAGGTTCGTGGGTTCCGGAAAATAGCCGTTGTTGTCGTCACAGTACATGTCCCAGATGAGGGCCCAATGATGCAGGTTCATCTTGCAGCCGGCACTTCGGGCTTGCTTCTTCGCGAGATTCAACGAGGGCATCAGGATGGACATGAGCAGCGCGATGATCGCGATGACCACCAGCAATTCGATGAGTGTAAACCCTCTCCGCCGG
>CBFDDG010000720.1:0-2167 GCA_965603505.1 uncultured Phycisphaerae bacterium
GAGTCACTCCGTTGGTTTCGGCGTCAACGATGTAGAACCGTTGCGTTGCCGATTGCTTGTCGGAATCCCAGAAACTTTCGGACAGACACAGATGCGGGTGGTCTGAGAACAGGCCACCCCTTTCCCCACAGGAATACCATGAGCTTCCAGCCCGTCCGTTCTTCTCAACAGTGTCGTGCCGCTGCGGCTCAAGCAGCAACAGGCCATCCGGAATGAGCGATGAGAAGGCGCTCTCAAGGATTGAGCGAGCTTCATTTCTGCGGAACACATTCAGTTGGCCAAAGAGCATCATGACGAGGCCGTACCCATCGCCATACTCAGCGTCTCGCACGTCCTCCAAACGATACGTGCAGGCAAGCCCTTCGCGTGCTGCGGTTTCCTGCGCATAATGAATTGGCTCGGGGGCGTAGTCGATCCCCACACACTCATGCCCCAGTCGGGCAAGGCGGCTCGTGTAAAGTCCCGGCCCGCAAGCCAATTCCAGGATGCATGTCGGCGTCCCGCCGAGTATCTCCTCGTGGATCCATCTCACCTGCCGATCGATTATCTCGAGCCGACGGCTGGCAAGATTGTGTTCCTGATTGAGATGCTCAGCCAGCATACGTTTGCTGAAGTCGGGATCGCTCCACGGAATGTTCTCTCCCTCGGCCCAGGCGACTGGGGGGATCTTTCGGCTGATTATGTCGTGCAGATTCATAGCGTTCAAGTCACGCAACAGGGAGCCTCACGAAGCAGTCAAGTCCAGGGGGCAGTTTGGAGGAGGCGGGTCTTTTCGGGGAGGTTGAAGATCTGGCGGGCGTTGTGGTGCATGATGGGGTCGATCAGGTCCATCGCATCGGATAAGCTCAGCCAGCCTTCTTCGACCAGTTCGCTCAGGGCCAGGGTGATGCCCCGGCGGGCGATCACGGCGTGGCCCAGGACGGGCTCGACCGGGATGTAGTCGCCGCCGAAGGTCAGGATCTTGTTGGCCGGGGCGGTGACGAGGAATTTCTTGAGGAAGTCCTTGGCCGCCACGGGGTTGATGATCCAGGCCCAGCACATGTCCACGTAAGCGTTCGTGTGCTGCTTGGCCGCCGCGATCAGCTCCTCGTAATACGGATAGCAGATGTGCATGAACACGAATCGGGTCTGGGGGGCCCTGCGGCAGAGGTCCGTGGCGGAGCCGGCGTTGTGGATGAGCCGGCCGAGCGGCATGGAGTTCTGGCCGGCGTAGTAGCCTGTGTGCAGCTTGACCGGCAGCTTGTGCTCGGTGGCCTTTTGCACGGCGTACCAGAACAGATGATCCTCGAGGTCTTTCCGCTCCGCGCCCGTCATCGGCTCACTTGCGATTCGCTTCTTGAAGATGCCCTCAGCCTTTTCGGCGGGCACCTGTTCGTAATCGATGTCGCGGCTGTAGGCGTTCTGCGATTTGACCGCCACGGCGTATCGGCCGTACTTATCGAACCACCAGTCGATCACGCGATGCCAGTCCGACAGCGACTGGACGTCGATGCCGGTCGGCTTGCCGAAGCCGTTGAGGTCCGGGCCGGCGAACATGCCGACGATACTGAGGTCCTGCATCAGCAGCGTGGGCATATCCGACTCGCCAAAGGGCCGGCTCAGGCAGTTCACCTGGCACGACTCGATCTTCGCCTTCTCGCAGAGGATGCGCCGGTAGAATCCTGGCTTCCTCGTTTCCTCATACCCCGCCTGCACTTTCCTGACGGTGGCCGCCGAGAGGTCCTCGACGTCGTAGAGCTGCCGCATCGCGATTCGCACGGCCTGTCCGTACCCGGTGTTCTTCACGGCGAGCCAGTATGGCTCGATGCACCGCCACTTGTCGACCGGGTCGGTCTTGGCCCAGAAGAAGCGGTCGTAGGCATCCTTCGGCATCCCTGCCACCAGCAGATCAGAATTCAGGTAGTGGCTCAGCAGCAGGCTCCAGTCATCCGCCTGGACCCGCGGATGCGACACCCCGGCAAGCCGCTCCTTCTCTTCGATCAGATGCTCGTGCGTATCGATCAACGGCGTTTGAAACACCTTCTCGACAATGGCGGGATTCACCCGCCCGGGCATGACGCTCTCCTCTCCTGCGCCGCTCGCGGCGCCCTCGGCCTTCGAATGGAGCAACGCAGATGCGCCCAATACACTCGCCGCTTGCAGGGTCTGTCGTCTCGAAATCGGATTC
>CBFDDG010000721.1:0-2161 GCA_965603505.1 uncultured Phycisphaerae bacterium
TTTTATCCCTTGTGGTCGTTAAGAGTTACGGTGTTGCGGGCAGATTCAATTACCCGTGAGTTCTCAATAACCCCGTGATTTGGGGCGCGCGGTCGCGGTGCCGGGCGCGGAGCAGCATGGCAGACGCGGATGCGTCATCGCGCGCGGGACGGTTACCAACGGTTGCCGTAGATGGCGATGACCAGCGGCCAGATGCTACGTCTCCTGGGCTGCTTGCCGCATGAGGTCGGGCAAAGCGAGGATTTCATTCCGTCCGCGTATGCGATCCTGAAGGTATCGCCAGAAGGAAACGCCCAGCTTCCGGCAGGTCTTCTTCAGGCTGACAAAAGTGTCGCGGCAACGGCGGCCCAACTCGCTCCGCGTGCCGGCGCTGATCTTCCGCTTCTTCGCCCATTCCCGGATATCGTTCTCAGAGAGGTTGTTGTGCAGCGGGATCTCGGGACGGTCCAGCACTAACAAGAGGTCCGCGCGTTTCCCGTGAATCCGCTTCAGGGCCGCGTTCAGGTCCACAAAGCCCGTGCGCCGCGTGAACAGTCGATCGAAGTCCCGCTCCAAGCCGGCCTTGCGCCGCGGCGTAGGCGACTCCCGGTAGACCCGCAGGCGTTGGTAGTATTTCCAGATGTCCTGGCGGACGCGATCTATCGCCTCTTGTTCCCGCGGGCTCAGCGGAACCAGTTTGCGCACCGACCGCTCGGCGTGCAGCCAGCAAAGCCCGTGCAACAAGCCCAGGATCTTGAATTGTCCGGCATCATCGCTGACCAGCGGCTGGTCCAGGTACATCTCGTAATGCATCAGGGTTCCGAACAGGGCCCCCTCGGTCACGATCCGCCGGGAGGCGTCAGCACGGATTCCCCAGGCGGTCAATCGCCGCTCCCAGGCCATGTCCCCGGAGATGATCACGAGACCCTTCCGCACGGCAACCGCCAAACGCCCCAGCAACGCTTGCGAGAGGCCTTGATATTCCATGTACATCAGGGCGTCGTCGCCCAACACGTACTCCTCGTACGGCGCCCGCAGCAACTTCAGAAAGTTCACCCGGCTCTTGCTCGGGGTTGTGGTGAACGAGGCGAACAACCCATTGGCAATCACCGTGGTATAGGCGTTCTTTCCCAAGTGCCGGGCGCCCGTGTCGTCGGCCTGGAAATAGCGCGACACTTTCCGCGCCGCCGGCAGCAGGGCATCCTTCTCCTCGTGGAACTGCTCGTGGTCTTCCGTCAACAGGCGGTCGATCTGGCCGGTCGAGATGTCGATGCCAAAATCCAGCAGTTCTTCGTGGATCAACGGCTGCGTGACGTGGCTCTGATGGTGCTGATAGAGCACGTGACTACGGAGCCCGGGCCCAAAATGCCCCTGGACGTGCGCCGGTAACGGGGCCGTGCGACTGGTGCCGTCGGGCAAAAGGTAACGCAGCCGCCGGTAGCAGATATTATGGGCTTCGATCTTCAATTCCTGGACCACGAAGTCCTCGTACCCGTTCTGCCGCGTCCCCGCGGGAAGCCCTTCCAAAGGCACCGGGATGGTCTCGTGAATGATCAACTCGCGCGTCTTCTGCCGTTTGGCCGAGCCGGGCCGCTTACCCCGTCGCTTCTTCTTCCGCGACGGATCCGGATGAGGCTCATTCAAGGTGCTCGGACGCAGCTTCGGACGCGGCGGCAGGCCCTTCAGCCGGCCGATCTCATCGCGCAGTTGGCGGTTCTCCGCCTGCAACTCCTCGATCGCCCGCAGCAAGCGGTCCACCAAGGGCGTGCGCTCCTCCATCGGCACTTCGATGCCAACACACTTGATTGGCTCGGTTCCATCCATGCCCCATAAGAAACACGAAAATCGCCCTCCACGTAAAGACCAAATTCACGGGGTTATTGAGAACTTACGAATGCCGCTTCACCAGACTCGGCTCGCTGGCGAGCAGCTTTTTCAGTTGCCATCGAGTCCGGGATGCCATCCTTCAGCCGATCGACCCAGCGATAGAAGGTCGATCTAGAAACCCCCTCTTGGAGGCAGAAGACGTCTACCTCCAAGCCACTCGCTCTGAAACTCTCAAGACGCTCTTGCCAATCCAAATAGTCGTCGAGATCGCTCGGTGGCCGTCCCATCACGTGTCTCCCAAGAGTGCTGTGCTCCAGCACTCAAGCATACACGACCTGGCAAGTATGGATTTGGC
>CBFDDG010000722.1:0-2160 GCA_965603505.1 uncultured Phycisphaerae bacterium
TACGAGGACTCAACGCACTGGCACGCGGCCGGATGGGGACGCGCCTGGATGGCCCGAGTCGCTGTGGCCGCGGTGATTCTCATCGCCGCCGGTACATTGGTCGATCACTTCACGCATTTCTCCGGCGGCAACGTTGCCTGGGCCGATGTCACCCAACGCTTTGAGTCCGTGCCCTTCTTCTACGCGTCCATTTACATGAAAGAACACGCCCTGGCCGAACCACGGCAGTTCGAGCTGTGGATGGGAAGGGGTGGCTACGCCCGCTTGCGCGTCGGTCCGCAGGTTATCTTCGGCCGGGATGGGCAGGTCATCCGGGCCTTCGATATCCGCCGGCGGTGCGAGGTCGCGCCCGACCCAACGGCCGCGGATATCGTCGGCATACTCGCGATACCCGGCGAGTTCTCATTGGAGACGATCATTCAGAGCATCTCCGGGGGCAAGCTCGTCGATGTCACGCCCGCGATGAACACCCACGCGGCCATCGGCGAGGACCTGGTCGTCTTCGATGCGCAATCCGCGATCAGTCCCGGATGGGTCCGCGTCTACGCTCTGCGGGAGAGCCGGCTGCCGGTGGGACTTCGGATCTGGGACCCGGCCGAGGGCTTCGGCGTCGACGCCCTCATCAACTACGCGAAGGAACAACCCCAGGTCTTCTTCGACCCGCAGGCCTTTGCCGAACGACTCCACGAGGCGGACAACACCGACGCGGGACTGGCGTATCTGTTTCTCAAAGACCCGGGCGGCCTCGACGTGACCCCGACGGACCTGCTGGAATAGGAGAGCACGGAATGCAGAAAGCACGACGCATCGACCGCCCACGAGATGGTTTCACGCTGCTGGAGCTGCTGGTGGTCATCTCCATCATGGCCTTGCTCATGTCGATTCTGATGCCCTGCCTGCGCAAGGCCAAATCGCACGCCCGGCGTGTGGTCTGCCAGAACAATCTGCACCAGGGTCTCATCGCGAGCAACATGTACGTTGCGGATTTCGACGGCTTTCTGCCCGAGGGCAACATCATCGACAAATCCGCTCCCGGCTACAACAAGGGCTGGGATGGCGCCGATCTGCTGACCCTGATCAACTACAGGACCATGGTCTCCTTCGGCGCCTACGGGCTGACCGAGGAGCACGCCACCTGCGAGACCGCCCGCAAGTACTTCGAAGCCACCGACGACTGGCTGAGTCCTTTGCCGGCCACGCGTCCCCTCGTCGAGACCGCCCACATCGGCTGGATCTACTGGGGCAATCGCGGCGACTGGACCGACCTCAACACCGGCGAGAAGTACGTCACCCCCAAGAAGCTCACGGACAAGCCCACCTCGAACACACTCGTGACGTGCTTCTGCTACAATCGCTATGACGCCGTCGGTCCCGGCGGCAACTGGCCCGCCTGGTACAGCTCCCACGTCGGCGGCACGTTCCGCTACGCCGTCGGACAGCCGCTGAAGCCGAAGCCCGACGGCCTCGTGGTCGGCTACCGCGACGGCGCCACCCGCTTCGTCAAATGGAACGATCTGACCCCCAGCCACCACGAAGGTGATTACATCGTCTACTACGACCGCGATACGTAGGACGTGCCGCCCGCCGTGTGAACGCCGGTGTGGATGCATCGATCCAACCGTCAGAGCACGCTTACGCAAGCGTAAGCATGGCACCCGGAATCATGTCGAAGACTCCCAGGGAGCACCGAGCTCCAGAATATGTCGGGGGTCAATCTCTCTCGATCAGCCGAGATTCTTGCGCGATCAAACGCTGTCCTGAGCGCAGCGAAGAGATGATACATTATGCACGAATACGAATCATGATCCGTGCTACAGTTTCCAGGCCTTGGCGAAGGCCTTGAAGCTACGATCGTAGGTCCTCTCGACATCATCCGGGAAGCAGCAGGCCGGCAACTGTCTGGATGGCAGGTGATAGCTCAGACACTCGCAACACGTGCCCTTGCGGCTACATCCGGGATAGGAGCAATTGCAGTTCTCCATGTTCTTCGTCTTCTGGCACTCCATCGGATACTCATCTCCTCTTGAATCTCTTCTTTTCAAACGGGTTACTCATAATCTTGTACACGGGCCCGCCGCATTCGAGACACTGCCACGTTCGCTCCCGGCGGGCGTCGCGGATCCAGAAGATCGCCCAGAATCCGGTCAGCAGCGTCAGGAG
>CBFDDG010000723.1:0-2153 GCA_965603505.1 uncultured Phycisphaerae bacterium
TGATGCACGACGAGCAGTTCGGCCTCGTCTACAACCGCATGCGCTACCTCGACCCGAGGACGGGGCGGTGGATGGCACGGGACCCGATTGCGTATCTGGATGGCTTAAGCCTGTATCGATACCTGGCAAGCCGCCCGGCGACCTCTCGGGATCCCTCAGGACTCGTAACCGGTGTCGAGGAAGTCGTCGTCACAACTACCACAACTACCACTGCGGGAGGAGTGGCAGCGCCGATTCTGATCGGTGTTGGCCTTGCCATCGTGATCGATTACGCTATTTCAGGAGAGACAATTTTCGCTGCCCTGCAGAGACTGGACGTAGCCCGGCGCCGAGAGCGACTTATGGACACCATGGTGAAAACGGAACAGAAGGCTCGTGAGGAGGCAGAGGCGCAGGCAGAGAGAAAGAAGGAAGAGATCAGGCGCAAAACAAAGCAATCATGCAAGCCGCCAATGATGGTGTTCTTCCGGTATGTCGGAATAGTTGAGCATGCGATAATCCGTACTGGCGGATGGCGACATGACACTTTCATCACACCCGATCTCTACGCTGTCGGAGAAGACGCGGAGCTCCATCTGCAGATCCCGAAGTACCGCCCCAAAGTAACCCATGGGACGTACGCCTGTTTGTGTCCCGGAGAATGGAGAGTTCCGATCACAAGGGTGAAACCGCATCCGCATTGGGAATGGAGGCCGCCGCCACGGGGGCGCGAAACCAAGACAATGAAGCCAATCGCTCCCACGCGAATGAACAGCTTCCCCATGATCCGAAGGGATATACTGAGAGCCTCGCTGAGGAAAGAGCGCGGGAAGCTGTGGAAGGAATTCGAGAGGCTGCATGGTGAATAAGGATGGGCTTATGGCAAAGACAGGGGAACCAGACATCCGAAAGCTGCTACGACGGATCATACCATCCGTGAACGACGAGCTTAGGAACTACCCTTGCAGGGCCACTCTTAGAGATGGCGCCGTGATTGAGCGTCTGGGCATTATCGAATCCCCGCACGACCTGGAGTTGGAGGTATCTGTGCGGGACCTGGCGTCGCTTGAGGAAAGCCCCTTTCGGATACCGGCGCATCTCGCCAACAAGGCGTATTCAGCCGGTGAAACGGGAATGTCATACTACGCTTTCGCTCTCATACTGGATAGTGGCGAGCGGCTGGAATACGTAATCGGTGCCCCGCTGATTGACTTCCCGGAACTGCCAGAGAATGTGACTAAGGATAACATCGTGGATCTGATACCGTATCGGCACAGCGATAGGTTGCCCGCTTCGTATGGGACAAGTGAAGAATACTTGGCGGCCGGACTGGCACGGGATACGAGCGAGTCGAGCGTGTTTTGATTCCGGGGAGAAGCGCCAGTGACTGGCGGAGAGTAGTGGATGAGAGATCCATACGGCAAGGCAGTAGCGACCCGAGCCGGCCCCGAGTCATGGCGGGCCGGCCGGGAGGGCGTGGGGCGAGCGTTGGCAGGGGGGAACGCGGGCCAGCCATTGAGCTCCGAAACCGCGCCCGGTTCGGGGCGCCAACCTCCTAGCCTGGCAGGGAAGGCCACACGATGCACGGCGATAGCGCGAGCCGCGACATGGGGCCCGCAAGCCATCGGCGGAACGGTCAGGGAAGGCCTGCGGCCGCATCGACGGCTGCACAGACCGTGGTGCTCGCGTGTCAACGCAGATGCAGGAACGAGGGGCGGTGACGCGGAAGGGATGGGATATGTGGGGCGTTCGGTGTCGATGGGGCGTGATTGCTGCCGTGGTTCTTTCGCTTGCGGCGGGAAGGTCTCGCGCGCAGGTGTCCACGGCATCGAAGCCTGCGACAAGGCCGACGGCTGACGTCCTGCGGATCGTCTTCTTCCACTCGCTGACGTGCAACGAGTGCCGGAAGGTCAAGCGGATGCTCGACCGCATCGTCAAGCCGTGGGGCGGCCGGGTGCGCGTGGAGTGGAAGTCCACCGGAGACATCCAGGTCTTCCGGGAGCTACTGCTGTACGACGAGCACTACGGGGCGCGGACGAAGTCGCCGCCGGTGATGTTCGTGGGGCGGCGCCACCTGGAGGGCGAGAGGCGGATCTACAGGGACCTGGCGCGGGTGGTGCGCGAGGAGCTGGCGGCCGGGGCGGTGACGTACCGCCCGCCGGCGGGTCCGGCGA
>CBFDDG010000724.1:0-2145 GCA_965603505.1 uncultured Phycisphaerae bacterium
CCGAACGGGGGAGCATAGCAGAGCTCGACATCCTGCAGATCCCGAACGGTCATCCCCGCGCGCATCGCGACGGCGAGGACATCGATGCGCTTGTCCACGCCGCTCGCCCCGACCGCCTGCGCCCCGAGGATCTTCCCGTCCTGCGGGTCGAACAGAAGCTTCAGGCTCATCTGGCTCGCGCCCGGGTAATAGCCCGCATGATGAGCCGGATGGATGTAGATCTTCTCGTATCGCCGGCCTGCTCGTTTCAGGGCCTTTTCGTTGAGCCCCGTGACAGCGACGGCCAGATTGAAAACTCTGCAGATCGCCGTGCCCTGCGTGTTGTGATACGTGCTCTGTCGGCCGCAGATGTTGTCGGCGGCGATGCGTCCCTGCCGATTCGCCGGTCCGGCCAGTGGAATCAGTGCCGGAGTCCCTCCGACGAAGTCCAGCACCTCGACGGCATCGCCGACGGCGTAGATGTTCGGATCGCTGGTCTGCATCTCCTCGTTGACGACGATTCCGCCGCGACTGCCGATCGTCAACCCCGCCTCGCGCGCCAATTTGACCTCCGGCCGCACCCCGACGGATAGCAGCACCAGGTCTGCTTGTCGCGCGTCCCCATTGCTCAACCCCACCTCAAGTCTCTTGGGTCCGGTCTCCCGAATCTCAGTGATGCCGGTGTTCACGAGCAACTCGACCCCGTGCGCGCCAAGCTCCTGATGAAGTGGGAACGCCATCTCCGGGTCGACGGTCCCCATTACCTGCGGCTCAAGCTCGACCAGGCAGACCTGCAACCCTCGTTCGGCCAGCGCCTCGGTCATCTCCAGGCCGATGTACCCGCCGCCGACCACAACGGCCCGGGTCGGATGCTCCTCGTCCACAACCTTCTTGATCGCATCCATATCAGACATCGAGCGGAGAGTGAAAACGTGCTGTGCATTGATGCCGGGGATATTCGGCCGAATGGGCTCGGCCCCCGGACTGAGGACCAGAGCGTCGTATGGCTCGGCATACTCCCTGCTGCCGGCGCGGTCCCGAACAACGACGGATCGCGTCTCGCGGTCGATCCGGAGGACCTCCGAGCGGGTCCGTACATCGACTCGGAACCGCTTGTTCATCCGTCTCGGCGTCTGCACGAGCAGGCGGTCCCGATCCCGGATGACGTTTCCAATGTGATACGGCAGCCCGCAGTTCGCAAAGGAGATGTGTTCTCCTCGCTCGAAGAGCACGATCTGCGCGTCCTCGGACAGGCGCCTGATCCGCGCCGCCGCTGAAGCGCCCCCCGCGACTCCACCTACAATCAATATACGTTTCCCATCAGTCATCGACATCTGCTGCGAGGTCCCCCAAATACGATGCGTCACTTCTTAGGTGTCCTGCCAATCGTATCCATACACTATAATGACCGGATCTGTCAACACATTCATGTCAAAGTCACGGATCGGGGCCCGATGGCACTTGGCCGAACGGCCCGAAGCAGCGGATTCGTTTGACGCCCGCCGCGTTCTGCCTTACACTTGCCCGTCGTAGGAGTGAAGAAAAGGAACGCCCGCTGGGCAAACAGCAAGGCCTCCGGGATTGCCGGACGCCGATTGGAGAGACGATGATGCGCGAAAGCATGAGACGCTCTGAAACGATGTCGAGACGTACGTTCTGCCGGTCGGCCGTGGCGGCGGCCGTCGCGGTCCACTGGGCGAAGTCGTCCGCTCGGGCGGGAGAGACGGCGAAATCCGTCAGGTTCTATAGGAACCTGGCCCCGGGACATATCGGCGTCCGGGCCAATCAACAGCAAGCGCTGGACTATGCCGTCAAATACGGGTTCGAGGGCATCACCCCCAACCCGGGCGCATTCGAGAGCAAGTCCGCCGCGGAGATTCGCGAATGGGTGGAGACGATGAAGGCGCGCGGCATTCGATACGGCGCCGCCGGTCTGCCCGTGGAATTCCGCCGGGATGAGGATCGATTCCGCAGCGATCTTGCCCGGTTGCCGAAGACCGCAGGCGTCATGAACCAGTTGGGCGTGACGCGAGTCGCGACGTGGGTCATGCCGGGCCACAACGAGCTGACGTACCTGCAGAACTTCAAGATGCTCGAGCAGCGTTTCCGCGAGGTGGCGAAGATCCTGAAAGACAACGATCTCCGGCTGGGCCTGGAATTCGTGGG
>CBFDDG010000725.1:0-2145 GCA_965603505.1 uncultured Phycisphaerae bacterium
GAGATGTTCGCGGCGACGATGGACAGGCCGATGAGCGGCCAGGTCAGACCGCGACTGGCGAGGAAGTAATCCTCGCTGGTCCGCTCCCGGCGGCTTTTGAACATACTGAACGCGACGACCACGCCGATGAAGGCGAGGAAGACGCCAATGTCAAACACGTTGAGGTCCATAGACCGGCCCATTCCTTAACAAGACGGAAGGTGGAAGGCGGACTCGACTCACGCCGAGGGCCCTCATCTGGCCTCTTTGCCACTTGGCGTGCTATTATAGGCAGCGATGCGCACGGCACAATGCTAAACACGCGGGCGTTCTTGCACATCGCGAAGGGCCTGAATGCGACGGTCTACGGCCATCTGCGCCGCCCCGAGTTTGCACGCCCCTCTCTTCTGTGGTATAAGAAGGCCCCAGGACAACAGAATCGCTAATCGTGGAAAGGAACACATATGTCTGAGGGCCTTGACCATGGGATAAGCAGACGACAATTCCTTCACGCCGGGCTGGCGGCGGCCGGCGGGGCTGTTCTACTCGGATCGTGCCGAACTCTCGTGGAAACCGAAGGGGAGCATACGCGATGGGCCTTTGCATCGGATACCCACATCGCGGGAGACCCCGAAAACAACTATAGGGGCTTCTATCCCTACCGGAATTTGCAAACGACCGTTGAACAAATAACGGCCGAGATGCCCGAAGGGCTCGTCATCACGGGCGACCTGGCCAGACTGACAGGTCAGATCGAGGACTATGAGAATCTCCGCAATCTGCTCCACCCGGTCACCGGCCAACGGCCGGTTTGCCTGGCCATGGGCAACCACGATGATCGTGCGAATTTTCTGACGGTGTTCAAGGCTCCGGCAGCCGATGAGAACGCGGTCAAAGGCAAACACGTGGTTACGGTGGATGCCGGACCGGTCCGGTTCCTGGTCCTCGATTCGCTGCTATACGTGAACAAGACGCCGGGATTGCTGGGCAAGGCGCAGCGCACCTGGCTGGAGAGCTGCCTTCGTGCGAGCGACGACAAGCCGATGATTTTGTTTTTCCATCACACGCTCGGCGATGCCGACGGCGACCTGCTGGACGTGCTGCGGCTATTCGAGATGATCAAGTCTGTCGGGAAGGTCAAAGCCATTGTATACGGGCACTCGCACGTGTACGGCTTTTCGCAATTCGAGGGGATTCACCTGATCAATCTGCCGGCGACGGCGTATAACTTCCGTGACGATCAGCCGCTGGGCTGGGTCGAGGCGCGGCTGACGGCCCGCGGCGGCGAGTTCATCCTGCACGCCGTCGAAGGCAACAGGAAGGCTGATGGAGACACCGTGCGGCTTCGCTGGCGGACATGATGGACGGCCGAGAAGATTCGCCCCGCGATGAGATGACAGGATCAAAGTCTTGCAGAATGACGCCGCTTGTGGTAAAAAAGCGGCCTAAGGATAAGACCATCGCATCCCAATCGCGCTGCTGAGGCGTGTGATTTCAGTCATGCCGTGAAGGGTCTTTGGGGTGTCTGCCGTGCGGCGTTCGTACGGCTCAGGCTGGGGGGAAAGACCCTCGGGTCATATCACGGGCAGGAGGCCCGCGACCGGCGGGGGTAAACTGTACGCGCAGGGCCTCGAACGCACGGATGCAATGGTTCCCGGTCCCAGGCAATTATGAAGCAACAGAAAGGCAGTTTTGCATGTCCGACCGTCTTGCGGACCAGATAAACAGACGACAATTCCTCACAATCGGGCTGGCCGTCGCGGGCGGCGCCGTCACGCTGCAGCCGGACGGAGAGCTGGGCGATATTCAAAGCGGTCAGAAGGATTTCACGCGCTGGGCCTTCTTGTCGGACACGCATATCGGAGCGCATCAGGGAATTCGCTTCCGGGGCTTCTATCCATACCAGAACCTGCAGAAGACGACCGACCAGATCGGTGCGGCCCTGCCGGACGGTCTCGTCATCACGGGAGATCTGACCCGCTCAAGAGGCAGCGTCGAGGCGTATGAGAACTTCAAGGCATTGCTGGCCCCGATCGCGGAGCGACGACCGATTCACCTCGGTATCGGCAACCACGACAACCGCGACAATTTTCTGCATGCGTTCGCGCCTTCCCGCGGCTGTGGCAACGGCCTCAGGAACAAGCACATCATCGCTACCGACGCCGG
>CBFDDG010000726.1:0-2141 GCA_965603505.1 uncultured Phycisphaerae bacterium
CCCGACCGGCTCGTATCGTTGACGATGCTGTCGCCGAGCATGACCACGCGCAATGTCCCGCCTGCGGTCAGCCGTTGTTTCGTTTGAGGCAGCTTCTCCCATCGGTCGGCCGGCGGACGGTACCGGACCGGCGGCATTTCCGCGTATGCTTTTTGAATCTGCTCCAGCGTCCGTTCGTTGCCTTGGAGGATGTAGCCGTCATCGCCTCCGCGGGATGTCCCTGCTGGAAGAACCAGCATCAGCGTGCATGTCATGCGAACTGTCAGAGTCACCTGTTCTGCTCCTAATGACTTGTATGAATGAAAGCCACGGTGAGGTTCACGGTGGCTCCATGATATGCGCCGAGCGGAAACATGCAAGAACGGTGCGGGCCCCCGTTTCCACCTCGTCATGGACAGAATTAGGGAAATCGGTCAAAAATTCTGTAATCGACGGAGGATATCAGCTAAAATAATTCTGTTTGACTTGCGACCAAATATTAGAGCTATGGACGTGGAAACAGGACCATCGCCGAGCGAGTTGAGAGTGCAGCGAAGGCGTCACTTGAGGGCGACCCTTCTGACCAGTCCGGAAGGTCGCATTCTGTTGCTCGGGGTCGCAGTCGCCCTTGCGTTCAGTCTTTATCTGGGTATCGGCGTTCTGGTTTCCCCTGAGGAAACGCAGCTCCTCATCGGCGTGACGGCGACGGCTGCGATGTTCGGCCGAGCCGCCGGACTGGCCTTTGGCTACTCCCTCGGGCTCGGGCACGGCACCGTGATCCCCATCGCCATGGTTGTCGAAACGGTCTTTGTCTTGACGTTCTATCCACTGTTTGTGCTCGGTTGGCGGCATCTGCTGGTCGTCAAGCCGCTGAAGAACACCTTCGACCGGATCCACAAGGCGGCCGAAGCCCGCCGGGGCACGATCCAACGCTACGGTCTCATCGGGCTGTTCGCCTTCGTCTGGTTTCCCTTCTGGATGACCGGCCCGGTCGTTGGCTCTGTGATCGGCTTTATGCTCGGGTTGCGCGCCTGGCTCAATATGACCGTCGTGTTGGGCGGGACGTACGCTGCGATCGTCACCTGGGCCTTCTTCCTGCGGCATGTCCACGAGCGCATCGCATCGTACAGCTCCTATGCCCCCATCATCCTCGTGGCCGTCCTCATCATCATCGTTGTCGCCGGGCATCTCCTCCAGCGAACCCTCCACGAGAACAGAAACAAAGAGTAGGAACCATGGTTTGGAGGTCGGTCCATGCGAGCGGTTCGATTCGGGATTATCGGTTGCGGGATGATGGGGCGGGAGTTCGCCAGTGCGGCGGCGCGGTGGCTGCATCTGCCGGAGATGACGGTCCGGCCCGAGATTGTGGCAATCTGCAATCGCACGCTCGACGCCCCCAAGATCGACTGGTTTCGGCAGAACGTCCCCACGATCAAGCAGGTGACGAGCGACCATGGAGAACTCTTGAGGAATCCCGAAGTGGAGGCGGTCTACATCGCCGTGCCGCACAATCTGCACGAGGAGTTCTACTTGGCGGCCCTCGAAACCGGAAAGCATCTCATGGGCGAGAAGCCCTTCGGCATCGACCTCCAGGCCAACCGCGCCATCATGGCCGCCGTGAAGAAGCATCCGGAGTGTTTCGTGCGGTGCGCGTCGCAGTTCATCTTCTTCCCGGCGGTCCAGCGAATCGGGCGGATGATCGAGGCCGGGGCCTTCGGGCAGATCATCGAGGTCAACGCCGGTTTCCTGCACAGCAGCGATCTGAATCCCCAGAAGCCGATCAACTGGAAGCGCACGCTCAAGTATAACGGCGAATACGGCTGCATGGGCGACCTCGGCCCACACACCTGCACCGTGCCGTTCCGCGCGGGCTGGGTCCCACGCAACGTGCGGGCGGTCCTCTCCAACATCATCCGCGAGCGCCCGGACGGCCGAGGCGGCAAGGCAGCGTGCGAAACCTGGGACAACGCGACCCTGCTGAGTGAGGCCCACGACCCGGCCTCCGGCAGTGTCTTTCCCTTCAATCTGAGGATCGAGCGGATCTCACCCGGCGAAAAGAACAACTGGTACATCGAAATCTACGGGACCCGCGCCTCCGTCCGGTACAGCCTCAAGGACGCCAACGCACTGGAATTGCTCGAATACGCCCCCGGCGGCGAAGG
>CBFDDG010000727.1:0-2135 GCA_965603505.1 uncultured Phycisphaerae bacterium
ACAAGATCGTGTGGCTCTACATGTGGAGGGCCGGGTGACCGGCCTGCCGCGAGGAGATGTGTCATCTCCAGAAACTCCACGAGAAGTATCACGATAAGGGGCTCATGATCCTCGGTTTTAACTGCTCGGACGATAGGAAGATCGCGATCGAATTCCTTCGCGAGAATGGGGCGACATTCCCAATGATTCTGGATTCCTCTGAAGCGGCGACACAGGTCGGCTTTCGCGGCTACAGGATGCCGGGTGTGCCCGTCAACTACGTCATTGACCGGGAAGGAAAGATCGCCGGGGCGGTGTACGGCTACGAGGAAGGCCACAAGCGCATCCTCGCTGTGCTGAAAAAGGCGGGCCTGAAGATCGAGCAAGAATAGTCGTCGCAAGTCAATAGGTTGCTGACGGCTCTGCCCGGCCATCGAGAAGGGGCGGCCCGGGGGGCGCCTTCCACACCATGCACAACGGTTTCTCCCGGCGGTCCCATCCATCCTCGTACCACTGTGCGTTGGTGGAATAGCGATACCGGCCGGAATCGGCGTGATGATATTCATACAGGGGCACAAGGCGTGCATTTCCCGTTGCTTCCTCAGACAGCGGCATGGCACGGAACAGCGGCTCGGCCGTTGGCCTTCCGGACTCGGTTATCAGGCGGACATTCCCATCGGGCTGCTCGTTTGCATAAACCGCCATCAGACCTTCGGCAGAGCGGCTCGGTTCGACGGCATAGAACGCCGCGGATTCAACCGAACCCCACTGGCCGGCGCGTGCCACGGCATCGCGCAGGAGGTAGGTCGTCCGATCCTCTTTGCCCCGTACCTGATAGACAGCAACGGGAAGAACAAGACGGGGATCGTCCAGGTTCAGACGGTACATGATCTGGTTGTAGTCGTAGCGAGGTGTTGCGTTTTCTTCCGAGCCGGAGAAGGTATGCGAGTATGTGCCCTCGAAGAAGATGGTCCGACCGCCGTTCTGGTCGAAGTGCGGATGGTGCTTCGGGTTGTAGAAGGAGTACTTGTTGTGCGTCGCGATCTTCTTCGCGTAAGCCCACGGCCCGACGGGCGTATCGGCCTCGGCGTGCCAGACTTCGCCCAGAAAGGAGCTTGCGCCCATGGATTGCACGAAGATCGCGACCCATTTGCGCCGGTGGGCGTTGAAGTAGACGCTGCCGCCGTGAGGGATGACCTTCTTGCCCGAGTCCGCGTCATACAGACGCACGTTCTGTTTCTCACGTCTGAGGGCCTCAGCGACATGGGCTCTGGCGGAGGCGTCGTTGCCGGTCAGGTCGGCGAAGCGGATCCACCGGTATGTCCCATCTTCTATGGCCTGCCCCGGCTGCAGAGCGGTGAAGACCTCGTAGCGGTTCGGATCGATGACGCAGTCCCATCTTGCCTCGACGCGCATTCGGACCGTCAGTGGAAAGGGAAGGGCGAAGTAGGTGTACCGCCGACCGTCAACCGTCATGGGAAGGGCATGTCCGAAATCCGGGTACGGCAGGACATTCGGGTCCGAGCGGACCAGCGGCTCGAACGATTGCGTGGTGTCATTGAAGACGACCAGCCCACGTTCCAGCACGTGCCCGAGGTCCTTCAGTCGCGCGTACTTGGCGATCAGTCGTTCGCGGCCTTCGTTGTCCAGGACCGTGTGCAGGCCGTCGAGCCAGACCAGGCCGGGTTCCTTCAGACGGCAGAGCGGGCGGCTGAATCCGCTGTCATCGACGAAATACTCGAGATTGACGCCGACGGCCGGGTCTAATCCGCCGTGCCCCGGCAGGTCCGATACCGCACCGGCCATTGCAAAGTGGCCGAGCGGATACGAGGGCCTGCCGGTGTCGCCCCACAGCCAGAACAAGTGCCCGTGGTAGATGCACGTGTCCACTGAATCCTGTCCCGCGACCTGCCCGTTGAGCACCGGATTTTGCAGTGGGACGGGGCGACCTGCCAGCACGGTGTCGCGGTAAATGCCCTGGCCCGTCACGCGGTACAGCCGTTCGGCGACATTCAGCCGGTCGATCTGGATGACCGCGCTCGTGCCCGGTGTTGTCTTCAGCCTGACGCCCTGGAACCCGAAGCCGTCCTTGGGAAACTCATAGCCGTGGCTTTCGACGAAGAAAAAGACCTCTCTGTCCATCAGGCCCGGCTCGT
>CBFDDG010000728.1:0-2132 GCA_965603505.1 uncultured Phycisphaerae bacterium
ACCGTGATTGGCGGCATGCACCTGCTCAACGCAAGCCCTGAGCGGATGGACAAGACGGTCACCGAGCTGCGCCGCCTGAATGTTCAGCGTTTACTGCCATGCCACTGCACCGGCTTTGCCGCCATGGCCAGGCTCTGGAACGATCTGCCGGGCAGGTGCTTGGCCTGTCCGGTCGGGACCGTCATAGAGGCGGAGGTCACATAATGGGCCCGTATCTTGAAAGTCTCCGCTCTCTCATTGGACCGCAATGCATTCTTCTACCAGGCGTGCGTGCGATCATCCTGAACGACCGCGGCGAGGTACTGCTCCAACGCAGGACAGACCTGGCGTGTTGGGGCTTGCCATCCGGGTCAGTGGAATTGGACGAGACGGCCCTTCAAGCCTTGAAGCGAGAGGTGCGCGAAGAGACGGCCCTCGAGGTGCGCCAGGCGGAGCCAATGGCCTTGTACTCCGGGCCCAGCCAGCGGTTCAGATACCCCAACGGTGACGAGATTCAGTGCTTCTCCGTCGCCTTCATCGTCCGCGACTGGGCCGGTGACCCCAAGCCGGACGGCGTCGAGGGATCGGAGGTGCGGTTCTGGCCGACGGACGAACTGCCGGAGAGCCTCGTGGACATTCACAGGGAGACGTTGGCGGATTACCGGGCCTACGGCGGGCGATTCTTCCTCGCCGGTAGTGCCCGGCCGTAGGCTGCCTGGTGCTCATTAACGTATGGCTGCTGCAAGGATGACAGGAAAACGGAACAGGTTGGGCGTTGGCCCGAAATGGGCCCTGCCGACGGTGTTGTATTACGTCGCCGCCCTCATCGCGCACTTCGCGGCATACCCGCGATTCGTCATCGCTCTGTTCTCTGCCGCAACCTGCGCGATCGTCGGGGCCTCCCTGGTGATAATAGGCGCGTATCTCTATGTAGCGGCATGGGTGAGCCTGCGAAGGGGATTCCGGACGGGGACCCTCGTTACGGATGGGCCGTACGCCGTCATGCGACACCCCCTGTACGCTTCGAGCATCTTCTTCATCCTCCCCGGGGTCGCCTTGGCTCTTCGATCCTGGCTGGTGCTGCCTATGCCCGTGGTGGCCTACGTTGCGTTCCGCATTTGTCTCTCGGGCAAGGATGATGACCTCCACAAACAATATGGCGGCGAGTTTGATCGCTGCAGAAACACGACCAATGCCCTGTTCCCTACACCACCACGGTGGCTGCGTGCTTGGGGGGCAGTTCGAGAGAGAAAGGAATGATAGATGGCATCTTTACCGACGAGTGTCCGCGAAGCGTGGGAAGACCGTGACGGCCCGGCGATCCTGGCGACGGTCAGTCCAGAGGGTCTGCCCAATATCATCTACGTTGGCTGCGTCGGCGCATTTGGCGAGGACCGGCTGGTGGTGGCTGACAACTACTTCGACAAGACACGCAAGAACTTGCTGAACGGCGGGAAGGGGTCGCTTCTGTTTCGCTGCAAGAAGGGCAAAGCCTACCAGGTCAAGGGAACACTGGAATACCACAAGAATGGCGAGATCTTCGATCACATGAAGACCTGGAATCCCTCAAAGCACCCCGGACACGCTACGGCGGCCCTGCGGATCGAAGAAGTCTACTCCGGTGCGGAGAAGCTCTGCTGAGCCAACAACAACAGTATGAGGTAATAAGGCATGGCAGGTTTTGAGGAAACGGACGTTTCGCAGGCGATCCTGGACGCCTATCACGCCAAGTTCGTCAACGCGTTGCGCAGCGATGTCATCATTGTCGGCGCAGGCCCGTCTGGCTTGGTGGCGGCCTGGCGGCTAGCGCATGCAGGTCGCCGGGTTGTCGTGCTGGAAAAACGCCTCAGTCCAGGCGGCGGCATCTGGGGCGGCAGCCTGGGGATGAACGAGGTCGCCCTCGAAAAGGAGGCCCTGAGCATTCTGGATGAGGCGGGCGTGCGGCATCAGCCCAGCGGCCGCCTGTTCACGGCCGATGCGATGGACTTGGCGTCGGCACTGTGCCTCAAGGCGCTCCGCGCCGGGGCGATTCTACTCAACCTGATGACAGTTGAGGACATCTGCATCCGCTCCGGACGAGTGAATGGGGTCGTGGCTAACCGCTCCATGCTCGGCGAGAGCCTGCCGATTGACCCGATCGTCTTCTCGGCCAG
>CBFDDG010000729.1:0-2128 GCA_965603505.1 uncultured Phycisphaerae bacterium
GTCTCTCTGACTATGAGAAAACTCTCACATCCGTTCCCTACACCCAGTGTCCCTGCACGTTCGGCTTGCTAACGCATTCGAGCTGACCGGCCTTGAGTTGCTCCACAGCATCACTTACCGACCCGGCTGCACCGATATAGGTCTTGACACTGCCCGCCTGCAGGGTCGTGAACGCCTTTGGGCCGACGTTCCCGGTAACGACTGCCTCCACACCCAGGCTGACAATGTTCTGGGCGGCCTGAATACCAGCGCCCTGAACCGCGTTGAGATTCTCCGCGTTGTCGTGCGTTGTAGACTCCCCGGTAGCGGTATCAACCACGACAAAGAACTTGGCCCTGCCGAACCGTGGATCGACCTCGCTGGTCAGATCCGGTCCCTGCGACGTAACCGCCACCTTCACCTCGTACCTCCTCGTGTGTTGAAACTAGGCCTCCCCCTACGGCGCCGGCCGCGAAGCCGCCGTCGCCGCCCGCAGCAGCCGGGCATGAGGAAGGCCTCGTCTGTCAGCCGCCCGGAGAGGAATGCCCGCAGCACGTCTTCCACCGGGCCACAAGTCTGCGGAATGACTCGCACGCCCGCCGAGATTAGCGCCGCCTCGAGTGGCCGCGAGACCGCACCGCAGATCAGGATCTCCACGTCAAGCTCACAGATCCGCTTGAGCCTGGCGGGCAGGTGTGTCCCGTCGAGATCCGCTTCGCGTCGGGCGACCTCCGCGTTCGTTTCGACGTCCACTACCAGGAGGTGTCTCGCGACATCGAGCACGGGGGACACCCTCCCGTTCCAGGTTGGGATAGCCACTTTCACATGGAGATGTACAAGCACGGGATGCGCCACTTGGGCGAGACGGTGGGATGATAACAGCTAAAGCCGCTTCTGGCAATAGGTTACAGCGATTGGCGGTGCGGACGCCAGTGACCGCAGCAGTTGCAGAATGCGGCGGCAAAGAAGCCAGCTCATTGCAGATCGCAATGCACTGGGTATCCTCTGTGCTCTTGGAGTGCCCGTGAGAATGGCACGCCAAACGGTTCCGTAATACGCGACAAAGTCACGGAATTCGCGACGAACTGCCTCGGCCTGCCCGAGCGAAGCGCATGAAGCTGCCATGAACGAATTGTCCAAAGAGCGAGCCACGGAGACGATCCTCGACTCCATAGCGGACGGCGTTTTCACCGTCGATGAGGATTGGCGGATCACGTCGTTTAACCGGGCGGCCGAGCAGATTACCGGAGTATCGCGCGATGAAGCCGTCGGGCGGCCGTGCTGCGATGTCTTTCGGGCAAGCATCTGTGAGAACGAGTGTGCCCTCAAAGAGACGCTCCGCTCCGGGCGACCGATCGTGAACAAGGCCGTCTATATCTTGGATGCCGATGGCCAGCGTATTCCTATCAGCATCTCGGCAGCAGCCCTGAAAGATGCCAACGGCAACACGATTGGAGGCGTGGAAACATTCCGCGACCTCAGCCTGGTGGAGGAGCTACGCAAGGAGCTGGAGGGGAAGTACACCTTCGCAGACATCGTCGGTCGCAGCTCGGCGATGCGGCAGCTCTTCGACCTGCTCCCGCAAATCGCCGACAGCAACAGCACCGTCCTCATCGAGGGCGCCAGCGGCACTGGCAAGGAGCTGGTTGCCCGAGCGTTGCACAGCCTCTCGCCGCGCCGTGACAAGCGTTTCGTTGCGATCAACTGCGGCGCGCTGCCGGATACGCTGTTGGAGTCGGAGCTGTTCGGCTACAAGGCCGGTGCGTTTACCGACGCCCGGCACGACAAGCCGGGGCGGTTGGCAATCGCCGATGGTGGAACGGTCTTACTCGACGAAATCGGTGATATCTCGCCCGCCATGCAGGCCCGGTTGCTCCGCGTCCTACAGGAGAGAGTGTTCGAGCCACTTGGATCGGTCGAGCCCGTTAAGGTGGACGTGCGTGTGGTTGCGGCTACAAACAGAGACCTGAGCAGGCTCGTCAAGAAGGGTACGTTCAGGCAGGATCTGTTCTATCGAATCAACGTGATCCGGATGAAACTGCCGGAACTGCGTGATCGCCGGGAGGACATCCCGCTGCTGGTAGACCGCTTCGTCAGCAAGTTCAATCGCCTCCAGAACAAGGACGTCGCCGGAGTATCAGAAGATGCG
>CBFDDG010000730.1:0-2126 GCA_965603505.1 uncultured Phycisphaerae bacterium
GGAGATGGAGTGACCGAAGCATCTCTGATCGCAAGGGGAGCACGGGTTGTAGGCATACCACTTGATGCAGTCATGGCGGAGCTGGCAACGGCCAAGGGGATCGAACTGACGGCGCCTGATTTGGAGAAGGCCGCCGAGTCGCTGCGTGGCCAACGGTTCGACTGCATTTTGCTGGCGGACGTCTTGCCGCACGTTCCGGAACCGCCGGCTTTCTTGGCGATGGTCGTGGAGCTTCTGGCCGAGGGAGGACGGCTCGTCATTACGGCGCCAAATTTCGGATATCTCAAGTACAGGCTGAGCGACCCGGACGGCAGGAGGATGTGGCGGTCGCCAGACCCATTTGAGAGATTTCACCTGCATCGAACGACGCCGCATATCCTCGCAAAGTGGCTGCGGACGGTCGGGTTGCGGGCGCGACGTTTCGGCCATGAAGAAGACGCTCGGTTCGGGTGGCTCGTGAGAGCATCCTGTGGACTTGCCGATCCATATCTCTTGCGGAATACGATGATTACGGCCGACAAGAGGCGCAGATAGCTATGAAAGAGCAGGTTTCCGTTGGCAAACAGGCGCGGGAGTGCTCAGGCGTCCGGGCGGCCGGACAGAGCCGAGAGCGGACCATTCGTGTCTGCCTTTTGGGTGCGTCTTTTGATACGGGCAACCTCGGGGTCAACGCCCTGGCGGAATCGACCATCCAGCTTCTGCTGGACCGGTGGCCGCAGGCGGAGATCGTACTGCTGGGCAATGCGCGCGATCCGCAGCAGTTCTGCAAGGTGATCGCCGACCGGGAAGTCCGGATTCACAGTGTGCCCGTACGCTTCAGCAGGCGGCTCTTTCTGCCGTACCATTTCTTATGGTTCGTCCTGTACGGCATCCTCGCCCGGCTGCTGCCGTGGCGGGCCGTCCGCAGAAAGCTGTTTGCTCGAAATCCCTATTGCCGCATGTTGTATGAGGCGGACCTGGCCGTGGATATCACGGGAGGGGACAGCTTCAGCGATATCTATGGGACTCGTCGCTTTGTTCTCGGCTTTCTGCGCAAATGGCTGGTGCTGCTGTACGGCAAGAGGTTGGTGATGATGCCACAGACGTATGGGCCTCTGAACCGTCGTTTGTCCAGATGCCTGGCTCGGCATATTCTCAAACGATCGAGCAGAATCTACACGAGGGATCGCGCCGGGTTGGAGTATCTGAATCGTCTCTTAGGCGGCGCCGCAGCCAATGGGAAGGTGCTCTTTGCCCCCGACGTCGCTTTCGTGTTGAGCGCACGTGAGCCATCCGTCCTGGACATTGACGGGCTGGGTCAGGTCCGCACAAAGGCATCGACGGTCGTCGGCCTGAACGTCAGCGGCTTGATCTACTACGGGGGATACGAGGGCGGCAATGAGTTCGGGCTGACAGTGGATTACAAGGAACTGATCGATAGGATTGTGGACCTCCTGTTGCAGGACGAGAATACATTGCTGCTGCTCGTTCCCCACGTCATCCCGGTCGGGGGCTTTCGGGCGAACGTCGAGAACGATCTCCATGCGTGCTTGGATGTCTACGATCGCCTCTCGCAAAAGTACCCCGGCAGGCTTTTTATGGCGCGTGGCTGCTACGACCAATGTGAAATCAAATACATTATCGGCATGTGCGATTTCTTCGTGGGGACGCGCATGCATTCCTGTATCGCGGCGCTTTCGCAGTGCATTCCGGCCGTGGGGCTGGCCTACAGTAAGAAATTCGCGGGCGTCTTTGAAACGGTCGGGGTCGAAGAGCTGGTCGTGGATATGCGGTCGGGAAACGCCGATGAGATGATCGCCACAGTCCATAAGGCATTTGCGTCACGAGGTGCCATATCCGACCGTCTTCGGGAGACCATTCCGTCGGCCAGGCGGAAGATCATGGGTCTGCTGGAGAGTATCGATTCATGAGCAAACACCTGAACAACGTGCAGGATGTAGTGTCCTGGCGACTCTGCCTCGGATGTGGGGCCTGTATTTCCGCCTGTCCCGAGGGTGCGTTGACTTTGGTCGACGTTGAGGAGGACGGGCTGCGTCCCAAAGTCAGCCCGGGCAAGTGTGCGGGTTGTGGTGAGTGCATACGGGTTTGTCCGGGGGTGGGCATTGAGACGAGTCATTCGGATGGCC
>CBFDDG010000731.1:0-2126 GCA_965603505.1 uncultured Phycisphaerae bacterium
GCACACGCTCCGGCACGTTCGACCCGGCGATCATCTTCCACCTGGTCCGCGGCGGCATGTCCCTCGACGAGATTCGCGACGCCGTCGAGAAGGAGGCCGGCCTGCTCGGCCTCTCCGGCGTCTCGCGTGACATGCGCGACGTGTACCAGGCAGCCCAGGCCGGCAACGAACGCGCCGCCCTGGCCATCGACGTCTTCGCTCACCGGGCCAAGCAATATCTCGGCGGCTTCCTCGCCCAGCTCGGCAGTTGCGACGCGGTCGTCTTCACCGGCGGCATCGGCGAAAACGCCATCTTCATGCGCGAGAAGATCCTTTCCGGGCTCGCCCCGCTGGGCATCGACCTCGACCGCGACCGTAACAACCGCCGCGCCCCCGAGCCCTTCTGCATCACCAAGGCCGATAGCCGCACCAGCGCCTGGGTAATCCCTACCAATGAAGAACTCATGATCGCCCGCGACACGATGGAGCTGATCGCAGCCAAATGAGGTCGTTGGCCGGCCACAACCTATCCGTTGCTGCCTCGGTAGGGCCAATAACCTGAAACTCTCACCCACGCCAGACACCGGGTGCAGATGCTCGCTGGCTCCGCCCGTAGGCGCCAAAAGCCCGCTTCTGGCGGTTCTCGACCGCCCAACGCTTGCCCCATGTCGAGGCCATGCCGTACAATCCTGGTGTAGTCGTTGCACGCGCTTCGATTGGCGTATTCGCGACCTGGAATGGGCTCAGACCAAGCAGACAGCCTGACGATCACACTTGACGACCTGCAGCAGCATGTCGTGAGGTACGGCCTGGATGTCCTCCCGCCGATAGACGTGCGGAATGAGACCACGCGGGCGCATGACCTGTTTCGGAGTTTTCAAGAGAGATGGTCGCAATTCTATCAAGAGTTCAGTTTTCGCCCGCAGAGCGGCGAACTTGCGATACTGGCGGCCTATGGGTCGAATCGTGGGGTCGTGAAGATACCGACGTTTACCCTCACTCGTCGGGGGCCTGTACTTCGGTTCCCGCTACGTCTGCAGGATCTGGGTGATTTCAACCAGGATCAGGATCTCGACGAGGTCTTCCGCGGTTCGCTCGGGTTGACGCGCAAGACGTTTCCGGGCTTGCAGATCTACAGGGTCGGATTGGTCCGAGAGCTTGTGTTTGGAACTGGACAGACCCCTTCGATTCCGTACCTCTCCTCCCGCGTCGGGACATTTCCCGGAGCCGCTCCACGCGGGGGGCAGATATTGGTCGCTTTCCGTGACAGTCTCTGCAACATCCGCGTTAAGGTGCAGACCATCGAGATGCGCCGCGTAACTCGCACGCCAACGGTCCATCTGTTATCAGACCAGCCCGAGTACGGGCTGCAGGTCGAGTTCGACGTCAACAATGTCGAAATGAAGCCCCAATCCGACGCCGACTTGGAGAGCACGCTTCAAAGAGCCCATAGCTTGTGGCCCAAGGAGTTGCTAAGATTCATTAACTGGAGCGAGACATCCTGATGACCGTGATCCTGCTTGACCTGAATAGCGACGCTACCGACGCGACGGCTAACACTGATCACGTCCCCGGTGATCTGGAGATCATCCGTCGACCCGGAGCGGTGTTGCCCGTCTACGCCCCAACTGCCAGAATCGAGGACGATCGTTCTTCGATCGAGGCGGAAGATGCGGAGTTCGTGGCGGCATGCCGCGGTCGCTTGGCTAGGCACCTCGAAGACGAATCCTGACGTGAATGTCTCCGGAGCAGGGTGAAGTCTGGGACATTAATTTCGCTGAGGGATACACACGACCGGGCATCGTTGTCAGCCGCACCGAACTGAACCGAGGACGCTTGCTTCTTGTCGTCCCGTGTACCGCTAGTAACATCGAACGTAGATCCCGCTACACAAACAATGTCTTGCTCCAGGCTGACACGGGCGGTCTTTCTGCCGACTCCGTCGCCCAAGTACACCTGATTCAGCCGGTTGACCGCGACTGGTTCATATCAAAGCGCGGGACGCTGGGTCATGAAGAGCTAGGCGAGGTACTTCAAGCCCTCGCCTGGGCGGTTGATCTCTACCCCACGTAGCCTTGCACAGCAGGCGGGTCGCGACCCACGCTACGCTGAGTCCTCGTCCTGGGCTTCGTCGGTGAGCAGCCCCA
>CBFDDG010000732.1:0-2122 GCA_965603505.1 uncultured Phycisphaerae bacterium
CCGACCCGCTGATCCTCGGGCAGCGGGGCCTCTTCGTCGAGGTCGAGGCAGCGTACAACGCCTGGCTCAATCTCCTTATAGCAGTATCCACTCTCCGGGCACACCATCACGCTCCGAGCATCCGGCTTCGGCAACGGGGCGCCGTGCCGACTGATCCAGCCGGTCCGGCGCGCCGGCACGCCCGTCATCAGGGCGTAATCGGGCACGCTCCTGGTCACCACCGCGCCGGCGCCGATAAAACAGTAACGCCCCAGTTCGACGCCGCAGACGATGGTTGCGTTGGCGCCGACGGTGGCCCCCCGGCGGAACACCGTTCGCTCGTAGAGCCCGTGCCGCACGATCTGCGACCGCGGGTTCGTCACGTTCGTCAGGACGCAACTGGGCCCGAGGAAGACATC
Source organism: uncultured Phycisphaerae bacterium (assembly GCA_965603505.1). Classification (GTDB taxonomy): domain Bacteria; phylum Planctomycetota; class Phycisphaerae; order Sedimentisphaerales; family Anaerobacaceae; genus PLanc-01. The sequence goes on from CBFDDG010000732.1 coordinate 399, forward strand.
ATCCTCGATTACGGCCCCCGTGTAAATGGCGACGTTGTTTTGGACTTTGACGTTGTTTCCGATGACCACGCCGCCGGCGACGAGCACGTTCTGGCCGAAAATGCAGTTTTCGCCGATTCGGGCATCTTTCATGATGTGGCAGAAGTGCCAGATTTTCGTGCCCTTTCCGATCTGACACGGCTGGTCCACATAAGCCGACTCATGGACGAAGTAATCCTCCGTCCCGCCGCTGCTGGTCTTGACCTTCTTGTCGCTCATCAAAACTCTCCCGGGCTCACCGGCGCGCCCTGGTTCTTCAGAGACTCTTGTCCCGCTTCGAGCACCTGTACAATCCGCAGCCCATCGGCCCCGTCGCTGCGGACCGGGCGATTCTCGAGCACGCATTCGATGAAGTGCCGGCACTCCAGCGCCAGCGGCTCGCCCCCCGGAATCGTCGGGATCACGATATCCCCGAAACGCAGGGAGATGATATCGGCGTAGGACGTCGTGATGTCGTTCTTCACCGCCGCCCCCTTGTCGTAGATGCGAATCTTCTCCGTCGCCTCCATGTCGTCGAATGTTACCATCTTCTCCGTGCCGACCACCGTCATCCTGCGGATCTTGTGCGGGTCCAGCCAACTGCAGTGCACGTGCGCCATCTTGCCGTCGGCGAATTTGATCGTCGCGAAGACCACGTCCTCGACGTCCTTCTGCAGGTAGCACTGTCCGCTGGCGGCCACGGAGACCGGCTCCGAGCCCAACAGGTAGCAGATGATCGAGAGATCGTGCGGGGCCAGCGACCACCAGGCGTTCTCATCCTTGCGGACGATGCCGAGGTTGACGCGCTGCGTGTACATGTAATAGGGCTGTCCGAGCCGGCCGCGATCGAGCATCTCCTTGAGGTACGTGACAGCCGGATGGTACTCCAGCAGGTGACCGACCATCAGTTTCAGCTTCGCTCCCTGCGCCAGCTCGATCAGTTTCTTCGCCTGCGATGCGTGCAGTGTCAGCGGCTTCTCGACGTAGACGTGCTTGCCCGCTTCAAGGGCTTTGCTCGCGATCTCGAAATGGGTCGGCACCGGCGTGGCGATGACGACCGCCTGCACCTCGCCGTCATCGAGAACGGTCGAGACATCGGGCGTCGTCCGGATGAACGGAAAATTCCGTTTGTGGGCCGCCAGCAGGCTCTCGTTGATATCGCAGACGTATCGCAACGAGCACCGCTTGGCCGTGGCGAAATTCCGGACCAGGTTCTTGCCCCAGTACCCCGCGCCCACGACGGCCACGTTCAACGTCTCTTCACTCATGCTCGGTTGTTCCTTTCAAGAGATGCTTTCCTGCTCCGCGCTGGGATCATCGCCTTGCGTCGTCGGCGTCTCATCGATCCGGAGCACCCGGACGGGCGATCCGGCCGCGACGGCGTTGGCCGGGATCGATTGGTTGACCAGCGAGCCCGCCCCGATCAATGCGTTGGGGCCTATGGTGACGCCGTCCCGGCCCGCGACGATCGTACAACGCATGCCGATGTATGCCTTCTCCATGATGTGGATGGGAGCATGCTTCTGGTTGGGACCGTGCACGGCGAAGTACGTTCCGTACGAGATCACCGCTCCGTCCTCGATCGTCGTCATCGCGGGGTCCACGTCGTCCAGGTAGCACTTCATGCCAATGAAGACGTTCCTGCCGATCCTGTAGCCGATGAGCCGATAGAGCGCCACTCTCAAACGAGTGAAGGCGACGTTCGG
>CBFDDG010000733.1:0-2121 GCA_965603505.1 uncultured Phycisphaerae bacterium
TCGCAGGCGATCTTGCAGTGTGCCAACCGCGGCCTGACCAGGATGGAGTTCCTGCGCGAAGTCTCGAGCGTGCTCATGGAGTTCTGCGGCTGCGACGCGGTCGAGGTGCGGCTCAACGAGGGTGACCTGCATTATCGCTGGGAAGCCACGCGGCGGCCGCAGAAGGCCGCCCGGCTTGAACTCGTGCGGTGGACGGTCCGCGAAGGCGGGCGGGTGATTCCTGCATCCCGGAACGACGCGGACCTGGAGCGATTATGCAGCGACGTCGCGTGCCAGTGCTTTGATTCGGCGCTGCCTTTCTTCACCAGCAACGGGAGCTTCTGGACCGGCGACACCTGGGAGCCATTGGTGCCAAACGCGGGGACCGATAGGCGAAAGGCCGCCGAGAGTCTGTGTATCGGCGGGCACTACCGCTCGCTCGCTTTGACACGGTTTTTCGTGGACGAGGACACCATCGGCCTCCTGCACATCAAGAGCGAGCAGCCCAACTGCTTCACCGAAGAGGAAGTTGAGTTCTGCGAGGAGGTTGCCCAGGCACTCGGGCTGGCGGTAGCGGACTGGCGGGCACAGGTGGCGTTACGTGAGCGGATCAAGGAGTTGACGTGCCTGTACGGCATCGCCCAAGTCGTCGAACAGCCGGGGATCTCATTGGCAGACATTCTGCACCGCATCGTGCGGCTCCTTCCTCCCGGCTGGCAGTATCCGGAGAATGCCGCGGCCAGGATCGTGCTCGACAAGCATTCGTACGTGACGCCCGGCTTTCGGCGGACCAGGCACCGGCAGACCGCGGATATCGTCATCGACGGGCAGCGACGAGGCGCGGTGGAGGTCGTCTATTTGGAGGACAGGCCGGAGTTGGCGGCCGGCGCGTTTCTCCAGGAAGAGGAGAAGCTGATCGACGCCGTGGCCAGAGAGGTGGCTCTTATTGTCGAGCGGAAAGAGGCAGAAGAGGAGAGGTCCGCGCTTCAACGTCAACTCATCCACGCGGATCGCTTGGCCACAATCGGACAGTTGGCTGCCGGCGTAGCCCATGAATTGAACGAGCCCCTGGGCAGCATTCTCGGCTTCGCTCAGCTCGCCAAGAAGTGTCCCGAACTGCCTGTCCCGGCGGAGCAGGACATCGAGAAGATCGTCACTGCGTCGCTGTACACGCGGGAAGTGATCAAGAAGTTGCTGGTCTTTGCCAGACAGATGCCGCCAAAAAGCGCCCGTGTGGATCTGAATCAAGTGGTCGAAGACGCGCTCTATTTCCTGGAAGCGCAGTGTGCGAAGAAAGATGTCGAAGTGGTTCGTGAGCTTGCGCCAGCGATGCCCGAGATCACTGCCGATCCGGCGCAACTCAAACAGGTTCTGGTTAACCTGGTCGTCAACGCCGTACACGCGATGCCCTATGGAGGAACGCTGACGGTAAGCACCCGGTCGAGCGGTTCCTCCGTGCAGCTCAGCGTGAACGATACCGGCATCGGTATGAGCAGAGAGACCCTCGAAAAGGTGTTCTTGCCGTTCTTCACGACGAAAGACGTGCACGAGGGTACCGGGCTTGGTTTGGCGGTGGTGCACGGGATCGTGACCTCGCACGGCGGTTCGATTGACGTTGAGAGCCGGGTCGGCCAGGGCACGCGGTTCGAGATCCGTTTGCCCCTCAGCGGGCCGGAAGAAACGCAGACCGCCTAACAGAACCGGGAGCGCAAGCGACCGGCCGGCTCCGGCACCCGCGTACTTGCGTGGCCCCTCGCTCGCGCTCGGGGTTCTGTTAGGGACTCTCAGGAGGCTGCTCAGGATAGCACCCATGGCTGACAAGGAACGCATCCTGGTCGTCGATGACGCACCCGATGCGCTGGAACTGATCGAGCGCAACCTGAAAGCCAGCGGGTATCAGGTGTTCACCGCCCCCGGCGCGGTTGAGGCCATCCGCATTCTGGACGGCACGCCGGTCGATCTGGTCATCACCGACCTGAAGATGCCCAAGGTCAGCGGGCTGGACCTGGTTCAGCACGTTCGCGAGAACTTCAAGAACACCGAAGCCATGATGATCACCGGCTACCCCACAATTCAGGGAGCGGTGGCGGCCGTCAAGGCCGGGTCCCAGGAGTACCTCACCAAGCCCTTCACCGATGAGGA
>CBFDDG010000734.1:0-2107 GCA_965603505.1 uncultured Phycisphaerae bacterium
TTTGGGCGGTTTTCATCGGCAGCGGAAGGAATGCCCCAGTGCATCCAGACACCGATCTTGCCGTCCACAAACCATTCCGGCACCTGGTAATTCGCCGCCAGCGACTCCCACGTCGGCTCGATTTCCGCAGCGGAAACCATGCCGCACCAAAGCACCGTTCCAATCAAGAATGCAGTCCTATTCATGCTCTTGCTCCTTTGTCGGCAGCACGCCGATTTTCGAAACATCAATCGGGGCAATGCCCATTTCGAGCGCGGGCGATCCGGGTTTGAACCTGAAGTCGCCGTTCTCCGGATCGACGAAGAGCGGATCGACGGCCAGACTGTGTGCGTCGACGCCGTCGCGTTGCTGTTTCTCCAGCATCGCCTCGCCCAACGTGCGATCTGCGGAGCAGTAGTAGATGTTGTAATCGGCATCGGCATCCCTGGATCGCGCCAGGCCCCGTCCTCTACGATCTTCGGTCGTTCGTCCTTTTGCTGCCGGCAGTTCATCGATGAAGGTGCATGTCGCTGAGGACGAGTAGAAGATGTTCCGCTTAATCGTTGCGCCCGTCAGCGGACCCTCGCGCACTGCGAGATAGTAGCCGCGAGGCGGCGCGATGATGTCCGCGACAATGTTGTTCTCGCAGCGATTGTTCAGCTTCAGCATGATGCCTTGCGACGTGCAGTTATAGATGAGGTTTTCGGCAATGAGGGTATCGGTTTGCCCGCCGTCCGTGCGGATCGCCGCCTGCATTTGAGTTGGAGCGACGAGATGGTGGACGTAGTTGCGGCGAATCACGTTGCCTGCGCCCGCGCCGCGAATGTAAATCCCATTGCCGTCGCCCAACATTTCCATGGCGTGATGGATCTCGTTGTATTCGATCAGATTGTCATGTGTGTGCAAGAAAGGGCGCACCTGCTCCAACGTCCTTTTGCCAGGCTTGCCGCCCACTTCATGCCACCGGATGGTTCGGGCCAGTTCCCGGCCGTCGGGTTTCGCAAAGAAACCAGTCATGCAACCGGAAATGATGAGTCCCGTGTAGGGGGTGTGGTGGATCAGGTTGTTCGCCACACGGTTTTCTCCGCTCTGCCAGACCATGATGCCGGGCGAGTGCGAATAGACCCGACCCGTATGGTGAATGTGGTTGTTGTAGACCAGATTGCCCTTGTTCACGTCCTTGGTTCCCGGGCCGTAACCGCAGAGCAGGATGCCGGCGCCGCCTAGATGCTCAATATGGTTGCCAGAGATTGTGTTCCTTTGCCCGTGCAGGTCGACGCGTATCGCGCCACTGCCGCTTTGGGTAAAGTGACATTGCTCGATCGTGCAATTCTCGGTGCCGCGCAGGCGAACGAGCGCGTTGGCTTTGTCGAGCATATCCCAATCGTGTTGCAGCCCGGCATCGTCCTCGCTCAGCAAATAGCGATCGCCATGCATGAACGTGAGGCCCCGGAAGCACAGGTTCCGTACCGGCACGTCCTTCGGCCCCATCTTGTCTATCTCACCTTGAACGCGGATAAGCTCCGTCAATTGAGGAGCCATCACGGGCGACTTGCCCCGAGGCCAGAGATAGAGCTTGCCTGCCTGCGTATTCAGAGCCCACTCGCCCGGCTCGTCGAGCGCCTCCAGCACGTTCTCGACCCAGCACGATTGGGTGTCCTTCAGGAAGTGGAGCCTGTTCATCGCATACGTTGCGCTGATTGCCGTGCGGGCGATCTGCGTTTCCTCGTCAACCGACACCAAGGGCAGGACATTCACAATCCAGGCGTGATGCGGACGGACGACAATTTCCACATCGTCCACATTCGGCCAGTTCTTCAGCCGGCCTTCCGGAAAATGGAGTCTGTTACGACTGCCGCCCTGTCGCGGGATGAATCCGGCCGATCGTGCACGCGGCAGCAGCCCTTCGGCATCATAGAGCGTGAAAAAACGCCGCGAAACATCAGCCACCCGGACCTTTCCGCGCGCCGCCGCCGGCAGGCCCGGAAGCCTGGCGGTCACCTTCCTCCAACCTTTGATCTCTCGTCCCGAACTGAACACGGGCGTCTCACCGGGATAGGCCGCATAGGTGACGGTCGAATCGCCCTTGCCTGAATCCTCCAGACCGAACACCACCGTCTTCTCCAGG
>CBFDDG010000735.1:0-2102 GCA_965603505.1 uncultured Phycisphaerae bacterium
TCATACGCGATCATCGCGAGCTTGACGGCGGCAGTCGAGCGGTAGCCGTCTTCGATCATGCAGCCGGGCTGCTTGCGGCTTCGGACGGCGTCGAGGAATTCGGCCATCTGGGCGGCCGCCATGTCGGCCCCCGCCTTGTGTTCGATACGTTCCTTGTTCTTGTCCTTGGGGATGACGACCCAGCGGTTATCCGTGACGAAGATCGTGCCGTCCTCGCCGTAGAGGAAGATGCCGTTCGAGACTTCCGGCGTGTGCTCCTGGGCGCCCCAGATGCGGTGTTTCCAGAAAACGGGGCACGTGTCGAAGTCGAACTGGACCGTGAGTATGTCCGGCGTGGTAATCTTGTCCTTGAAGTAGTAAATGCCGCCCGATGCCTGCACCGCGTGAGGCGTGGTCTCACCGAGGATGGTTCGTATCGCGTCGATCAGGTGGATTCCCCAGTCCACCAGATGTCCGTGGCCCGTCGTCTTTTCGAGGCGCCATGCGAAATGGCCGACCTGGGGCGAGTAGGGCAGCTTCGGCGCCGGCCCGCACCACAGGTCCCAATCGAGCGAGGCGGGCGGGTCCTGCGGCGTCGTGTCGCGAATGCCGGCGGTGTAATGAATCTGCGCGTCCACTTGCACGATCCGGCCAAGGTTGCCCTCCTGGACGTACTCGCGGACCTGCCGGATAGCGGGGCTGTGACGGCGCTGAAAACCGATCTGGACAACGACGTCCCTTTTGCCGGCGGCATCCACCATGGCCCGGCCTTCCCGGATGTCGTAAGCCAGAGGCTTCTCGCAGTAGATATCCAGGTTCTTCTCCACGGCTGCCAGGAAGGGCAGGGCGTGCCACTGCGGCGGCGTCGCAATAATAACCGCGTCCAGCCCGGGCACCGCCAACAGCTCCTCGTATTGCTTGAAGGTCCTGGGCCGAGAGCCCTGCCTCTTTTCGATCTCATTGGCACTATCCGCAAGGTGCTGGCTATCCACGTCGCATAGGGCGATCACCTCCACGTTGCCGGCTTTGAACGCGGCTTTGACATCCACCATGCCGTACCAGCCACACCCGATCAGACCGAGCCTGAGCTTGCCCTTGTTGTCGCTGCCGGCCTGTGACCGGGCCAGAAAGCTGTTCATCGCCAGAGCCCCGGCCGTAGCGGTCCCGACGAATTTCCGCCGACTCATCCGTCTCATGACATCCCATCCTTTCCCACTCAAACCGCGCCCCTGCCCGGCAACCTAACCGTTGAGAACCCAGCCGTCGCGATACTTCTTGTAGGTGTATCTGTCGGCCTCCGGGCAGTTAGTGGCCTTCAGATTCTTCGCATCCCATTCGAGCTTCTGCCCAACGCGATACGCGACGAGGGCCAGCAGGTTGTTCTCGATCAGCGCGCCGGCGTAGTCAAAGTTGCACAGCGTGGGCTTGCCCGTCTTGCAGGCGATGATCCATTCCTGATGGTGGCCGGGCGACGGCGGGATCAACTCCTCCTTCTTGGGCGAGCTGTAGTGCGTCAGGTCATCCGTGGGCATCAGGATGCGGTAATCGTAGTCGCAGAGCAGATAACCTTTCTCGCCGTGAAACAGGACGCCCTTGAACAGCTCGTCGCGGTCGAAGACTTTCGAAGGCAGGCCGGGCTTCTTGCCGCCGTCGTACCAATTCACTTTCACCGCGGGCCGCCAGTCGTTGGCGGGGTGGTCCCACTCGGCGGTCAGCCATAGCGGGCATGTATCGGTATGGACGGGTGTCCCTTCCGCCTGGCACGTAGTCGGCAAACCCAGGTCCAACGCCCAGTACGCCATATCGATCATGTGGCTGCCCATATCACCGATTTGACCGCTGCCAAAGTCCCAGAAGCGGTTCCAGGCCAGGCAGCCGCCGAAGTAGCCCGGATTGAACGGGTGGTCGGGGGACGGGCCGATCCAGAGGTCCCAGTCGATATGTTCGGGGACAGGCCCCGCCGCCGGCAGGTAGCTGCCGCCCTCGGGCGTGCGGCTGCACCAGACGTGCACTTTCTTGACGTTGCCGATCGCGCCTCCGCGGATCAGCTCCACCATGCGCCGGTAATTATCGCTGGCGTGGATCTGGGTGCCCATCTGCGTGGCGAGCTTGCCCTTGTTCTT
>CBFDDG010000736.1:0-2094 GCA_965603505.1 uncultured Phycisphaerae bacterium
GTAATGCCCTCGATTGTCCCGATCCGAATGCACTGTAAACACGAACTGGTGCTTTGGGCAGAGGGGCTCAGTCAGAGCCTTGCATCCGATGTGGGGGCAGGGATGATGCAGCTCGCTGTGCCGTCCCGGCCTCCATCGCGTGGCCGCCGAAGAGTATTATGGAGCCTGCCGTAAGCAGGACTATAATAGTGTCAACGCGAGTTGAACTCGCAGGGGAATGGTCGTTGAACTGTTCTATGGCTGAAGGACTGGAAGTATGAAGAAGGCGTTTACACTCATCGAACTGTTGGTGGTGATCGCCATTATCGCCATTCTGATGGGCATCCTGATGCCCACGCTGCAGCGCGTACGCGAACAGGGGCGTGTGGTCGGCTGTCAATCCAACCTGCGACAGTGGGGCCTCATATTTGCCATGTACATGGAAGATAACGATGGCAAATTCCTGAGTGGGTTAGTGCGTGGATCATCCCAGAACGTACAACACGGGGACTGGTGGCGTGAACCACTCAAGCGGTACAGCAAAGACAAGAAGATGTGGTTGTGTCCGACGGCCTCCAAGAATCGGACCTACATATCGAATGATTCGATGTCATTCGCACAGAACCCCACCGATGCCTGGCGCGTGCCGGATTCACAGGGAGGAGACGTTGGCAGCTATGCGCCCAATGGATGGATGTGCAACCCTCCAGCCAACCTGAATACTCTGTGGGGACGGGGGCCCGCAGAGAACTATTGGCGAGGTTTTCCAGCGAAGTATGGCAGTGAAGTGCCGATATTTACCGAAGGCTGGTGGGTGGATGCCTGGCCGCGTGATACGGATGTCCCTTCGAACGATCGAGACAGCTTTCAAGCAGGAGGCCAAGGGGAAATGCGTACGATCTGTGTCGATCGACACAGCCTGACGCAAAATGTTCTGTTTGCCGATCATAGCATAAGGCGGGTTTCTCTCAAAGAGTTGTGGCGTTTGCGTTGGCACAAGAACTACGACATGCATGCTGAACTACCGCAGTGGCCAACGTGGATGGCTCGCTGCAAAGACCCTTAGTACCGCATTTCGCAGGTTTCCCGACTATCCGGGGCAGAGATTGCTTCGTCGCTGCGCTCCTCGCAATGACATAGACAGGCCATTGCATGTCATTGCGAGCGAAGCGAAGCAATCTATAGTCGCACGATCTCTGAAATGCGGCACTGGTAGAATACGCTACGATCTCCCCTGCAACCTGTACCGGCGTGCCCTCTTCTCGCGACATGCCGGAGTTCATGGAGATTAGGAATTCAGGCGGAGCGCGGGAGTCAATCATAATCCGCGTTGTGGGGCCGCTACGGTTCGTTTGTGATCGTAATGTTGTCGAGGTAGAAGACGGTCTGGTCGGTCGCATTGCTCGTGAAGCCGAGCCAGGTGAGCTTCTCAAACGTGGTGTTGCCGTTCTTGAGACCCGTGAAGATGCGCGGCGTCTTTCCCGGTAGAGTGACGCTCAGGATCCACGTGCCGCAGTTGTCCTGACCGAGGTTGGCGGTGATCTCGAAGTGGATCCATCTGCCGACGGGCAAGTGCAGGAGCGTGGTGCCGGCGACTCGCAGTCTGTCGCCGGTGATCGAGAGGCTGGGGCCGACCTGGTAGGGGGAGCTTCGCCAGTCGCGCCACTCATGATTGATGGAGACGCCGCGGCCGATCCGCAGGTCGAACGTGCAGCGGGTGGTCCCGGTTCCGTGATTCGGCGAATACACGAGGTGCGGGTTCCAGGTGTTCTGCAGGCCCGGGGCATCGACGATCTTCAGGCTGTGATTGCCCGCCGCGGCGGTCTCGTCGGTCACTTCGATGGCGTCGCCCTTGTTTTCGACGTGGACCTCGGCCCCCGACGGCTTCTGTCCGACGGCCGTCTTCTCGAAGTCGTCGCGGATCGCCACCGGCGGCGGGTCCGGCGGCCACTCCAACGGCGGATACGTCACCTCGTTGGCCTTCTCGATCCAGGCGGAGTCGCCGTAGACCCCGGCCTGGGTGTAGTCGAACGGCGCGAAGCCAATCCCGAGAGCAGGGGAGTTGCCCTTCAGCCGGAAGTCGTGATTCCCCGCATCGACGAAGAGCGGGTCGGC
>CBFDDG010000737.1:0-2091 GCA_965603505.1 uncultured Phycisphaerae bacterium
ACTACGGCGACATCGACGTGATCTTCCTCGACGGTGGCCATAAGGCGGAGCTGACGCAATACGTCCACAAGATCGCCCCGAACTGCCTTGTTACCCGGGGCGAAATGGTCACGCCCGAACAGCGACTTCCGGCAGACCCCATTCCCGGGCCGTGGGAAACGTGCTTCACCCTGGGCAACCAATGGCAATACAAGCCGACGAACGAGGATTACAAATCGGGGTCGCAGTTAATCAACATGCTGATCGAAACCCGGGCAAAAGGGGGGAACCTGCTGATCAACATGGGGCCGATGCCGTCGGGCACTATTCCGCTGAAGCAGGAAGAGAGATTCCGCGAGTTGGCTCTGTGGATGTTCGTCAACGACGAGGCCATTCACGATATCCGCCCCTGTGTGACGGCCGGCAACAAGGACGTCTACTACACGCAATCGAAAGACGGCAAGTACGTCTACGCCTTCCTCGCGAAGTTCACCGACAACGACCCGCGCGGCAACACGCAATGGGGACGGCTTTCCCGAAAGGACGTCTTGCTCAAACAGTTGAAAGCGACGCCCACCACGACGATCAGGGTCCTCGGCCAGGAGCACCGTGTCGAGCGATTCACTTCAAGGCACGACATCGGCTCTCGCTTCAAGCAGACGGATGACGGCCTGGAGATTTCGGTCGTACGTGCCCAGCGCCTCTACAACAACCGCCGATGGCCGAACGCGGTCGTGGTACGACTCGAGAACGTGGAATTCGTGAAGAAATAGCCAACCCTCGTCTCCAAGAGCGGGATCAGTCACATGAAGAGAATTGCCACGATGGCGTTGGCCCTACTGTTGTGCCACGGGCACGGTGTGTGGGCATCCGACGCCGTTCAGGCCGACGCGGCAACCCCCAAAGCCGAGCGCAAACGGGACACCGTGGCCCGTCGCGCCCGAACGGCCAAGTACCTGGAGACGGGCGGCCAGCGGAAGCTCGACGTCCTCTACAAGAAGACCGACGAGGGTGACCTGCACCTGGACCTCTACTATCCGACCGGGAACCACTCCGGCAAATGCCCGGTTGTTGTCTACACGCACGGCGGAGGCTGGGCCGCCGGCAGTCGCTACGGGGCGGCCCGAGGCTCGTTTGCGGCCGTATTCCTCCAACTGGTCGAGAAGGGATTCTGTGTGGCGTCGGTCGACTACCGGCTCTACAAGAAGGGCGGCAAAGTCTCGATGCGCGACTGCGTGATCGACTCGAAGGACGCCGTGCGCTACCTGGCCAAGAATAGTCAGTCGCTGGGCATCAATCCGATGCGCGCATTTGTGATCGGGGACTCCGCGGGAGGGCAGATCGCCCAGATGTTGCTGCTGTCGTCGCCCGAGAGCCTGCCGGGCGATCCGGCGCTGGCCGGGGCGACCTACAAGATGATCGCGGGAGTCTCCTGGTACGGGCCCTGCGATTTCGAGAAGACCGACTTGTTCAACCACGACGACCGGGCCGATTTCCGCGACCGGTTTGCCGCCCGGATTCTCAAGCCGGACACTCCGGCCAAGGACAAGCTGAAGCTCTGCCGCGAGATGAGCCCCATCAACTACCTGACGAAACAGAGTCCGCCCCTGCTGATGATTCAGGGCGACAGAGACACCACCATCCCGGTGAAGCACGCCTACTACATGCAGGACAAGGCCGACGCGCTCGATGCGCCAGTCGAGATCCTGATCGTCAAGAACGCCGGGCACAATTGGAGAAGCGTGGGAGCAGACATCAGCCCTTCCCGGCAAGTAATCATAGATCGCACGGTGCGGTTCTTTGTGAACCACCGCTAACCAACACACTTGGATGCGGACCCAACGACCATGGACAAGAGAGCATGTGGCGTATTGTTGATAGCCCTTGTCGCGTTCGGAACGACACGCCTGTACGGAAGCGACAATCAGGCATTGGTCGCTGCAGCCAACCAGGCGGCACAGACCAAGGTCTTCAATGTCGAGGATTATGGCGCCGTTGGAGACGGCGTCGCCATGGATACCCAGGCGATCCAGAAGACCATCGATGCTTGCCACGCCGAAGGGGGCGGTGTCGTTCGCGTTCCCGCAGGAGATTTCCAGATCGGCACGATCT
>CBFDDG010000738.1:0-2089 GCA_965603505.1 uncultured Phycisphaerae bacterium
TGGGCCCTGATGGACATTGGGTCCGCGAACCTGTTCGAGATTCAGGATATCACCGTCCCGGCCGGGCACTACGAAGACGCACTTGTTGTCTGGGACTTGAGGACCGACGCGAGTTTCGCGCCGCTTGACTGGAGCGGCATGGACACGGCGTTGGGAATCGTCTCGCCCACAGCCGCCGATACGGGCGGCTTCGCGATTGCCGGCGTTTGGATCTTCGGCCGTGACCAAGGCCCCATCGCCTCCGCCGCGTACGAGCTGAACTCCGGCCGGCTGATCCACTTGGCCGAACTGAAATTCGTGGAAGAGGTCCCGTGACAGCACGGGCCAGGCGGCGTATGCCCGCAATGTTGGATTTCCCCCGCATCGCTAAAACAGCCTGTAGTATTCCGACAACGCGGTGCTGTGGTATTTCTTCACATGCGACGGATAAGAGTTGAGAAACTCCGCGTCGCTCATCGGCTCATACTGGCCGAAGTTCGCATCAAAAAACGCGACGTGGCCGCCGCTGTTCACCACCGCCATAGCCTGTTCTTCCCTCTCAATCAGATATCCTGCCCCCACCGCCAGGAATGTGGGAGAGCGATTCCATGGGCCCCGCACAACTCCTTCGGCCCCCGTTGGGCCCATGCCCCCCCCGCCGTCTTCTCCCAGCCCTCGAGCTTCCGAGGGGTGCACGACAAGAAAGTGGCGGGTCAGGATAAGGAGGATGTCATTGCGAGGAGGCCAGAGGTTGAGATTGCCGCGCCAGCCTTCGGCTGGCTCGCAATGACATCCGGGGCGTTTGCCACGGTCTTGTCGTACACCCCTTCCGAGCGGATGCGGAGAATTTGCTTGAATGTTTGTCTCGCGATGGCCTATAATGAATTCGCTGGCAATATCTTGGCTTGACCGGGGGAATATGAAACAGTCTGATCCTCACAATCGGGTGACGCAGATGCAGGAGAAAAGAGTGCCACTTCCTGTGAGCTTCCCTAAATCAGATAATCGCTAATTGCGGTCCGGCTCCGGCCTGCAGTTGGTGTCTTTCGGAGAAATGAATGGTACGCCACACGCAAAGGAGGAGTATGCGAGAAGTCGTTCTAATATTGGCGCTGGCCGCCGTTGCGGTCCCGGCGGCGTGCTTGGGCGAGCCGATTGTCACATCCCAGGATGACGGCTATCGGGGCATCTGGTACATGAATCAGGCAACCGGCGATGAGTATGTCTACAAATACAGCGGCGGGCTGGGAACGTACTGTGCCAAGCATAAGCCGTTTGCGGTTTATTGTGAGAAGGTGAACAAGACTTTCTTCTGTTATGGTGGCACCGCCAAGACCAGCAACACGCACCTGCTGCACATGGTCTCGCATTACGATCACAACACGCGGATGGTGCCGCGCCCCACCATAGTGCTGGACAAAGGGACGAGTGACGCGCACGACAATCCCGTGATATCGATGGATGACGAGGGCTACATCTGGATCTTCTCAACCGCTCACGGCACCGGCCGGCCCGCGTATATTCACAAGAGTACAAAACCGTACGAGATCGACAGCTTCGAGCGCATCGACGCGACCCAAAACGGCGGCGCACCGATGAATAACTTTTCCTACATGCAGGCGTGGCACGTTCCGGCGGTAGGATTCGTCTGTTTCTTCACACATTATGGCGATCCGGCCGCGCGCACTAATTTCTTCATGACCAGTCCCGACGGCGTCGCGTGGAAGTGGACGCGGCTGGCGGCGATTCATCAAGGACATTACCAGGTCAGCGCCGTCTCCGAAACCAAGGCGGCCTCGGCATTCAACTATCATCCCGATGGGCGAGGTCTGAATTACCGGACGAATCTGTACTACATGGAGACTCCGAGCACGCCTGAGTTCGGCCGGACCTGGCGGGCGGCTGATGGGACGCCATTGACGATACCGCTGACGAGCCCCGACAACCCCGCCCTCATCCACGACTATCAATCCGAAGGTTTGAACGTGTACCTGAAGGACATTCGGCTGGACGGGAACGGAAAGCCGGCGATTCTGTTCGTGACCAGCCGGGGCTGGGAATCCGGCCCGAAGAACGACCCGCGCACCTGGAGGGTGGCCCGCTGGACGGG
>CBFDDG010000739.1:0-2087 GCA_965603505.1 uncultured Phycisphaerae bacterium
TTCGTTGGCGGTTTTGAGGAGCTCGATTAGTCCAATGTGTTTGTCGATCTCCTCGTGGTTGATGGCAATGTCGGTCACAATCTCCTTGTCCGAAAGTATCTGTTTCCATCGCTCTAGTCCCAAAACAAGCGAACATTGATGACCTCTTCGCCGCTCGGCGGCGGGGCGTCGTGTGGGCGTGGGCTCACCCTGGCGAACCGGGGGATGGTTCGCATGGCGGTGCCAGGTTTTAGATGTTTCATACGCCCACCTCCTTTCGCACTGCGGCGCCGCGGCGGACCGGGGCTTCCTTACCCCGGCATCATGAATCCGGGTCAACAACGCATCGGGCAGCGCAGCACATCCACACCGCGCAGGAATACGTGTTGCCACGGGTTCCACGCCAGCAAACGGTACACGATCCGCCGGCCGGTCCGCACGATCTGGCAAGGGACCCGCATGAAGGCGTTCAAAAACGTCTTGAACTTCATCCGCAAGACACACCGCTTCTCAGAACGGTATTTCGCCTCCCACCGACCCGTCTCCGGCAGGCTCAACGCGAACCACGCCTTCAGCGTCCAGGCCAATGACGCCAGCACCATATATGCCCAGTTGCTCACCAGGTTGTCCACCGGCGCGTGCAACGCCCGAACGCCGTTTTTCAATTGCTCGATCAAATTCTCCTGATCGCAGCGACCGTTGGCGCTGAAGACCACCTCGGACGCGGACCGCTCACGGTCGTTGGTAAGGTAGAAGAAGTATCGCACATCATCGAACAAGGCTTGTTCGCCGCGTTCTACGGACAGGTTCTTGCGAACCACCACGATCCGATACGTCTTCTTGCAGTGCCACGGCCGGTAGTCGAACGAGGCGACGTCCTCTGAATCAAGCCGGATGTTGGTAAACTCCCGTTGGCGAACCACACGCTCCTTCTCGTTCACCGGACGCGCCCGAGGAGTCGTCTTCACCGAGTATTTCGCCGGGCGCTCAAGCCGTTTCCACGCCTCTTCCGGCAGGTTTTCCGCTTCTGCCACCAGATTCGACTTCGCATCAACGCCGAAGATGAAGCGATAACCCGCCGTATCCCAGCCATCCAGATGGCGGGTTTGCGAGAAGTCCGTGTCGCCGCGGAACAGGATACGCTTAAAGCCCGCCTCCGTGCACAGGCGCCCCGCGCCGTCCAGGTAGTCGGCCGCACCTTCATGCGAGGGACGGTTTCCCGACCGGTTCATGATGAACAGCGGTTCGGCGGTGTTGGCCAGGGAGACGAGTAAGGGATGATAGCCCCACTCGCCTTTGTAGGAGATGTCCATGCCCTGCTTGCATTCGCCCGTCGTCGGGGCCATCACCCCGTCTACGTCGATGATCGCTTCGTCGAAGAAGCGTGCCGGCTGCTGTTGCCAGACGCCCCGGCGGATTTCGTTGATCACGTCCATGAGGACGTGCACGTCGACCTCATCGAATCGGCGGCAGAAGTCGCCGGCCGTGGTGGGATCGGGGATGCGCTCGGCGCCGAGGGCGTCCAGATAGACTTCGTCGTTGCGGCGCAACTCGATGTCCTCCAGGCAGGTGCCGCCGCAAAGAACGTTGTAGGCGATGTTCAGGACGTGGTCCGACTCGTGATACGGCTGGTGAATCTGGAGCAGATGGAGGTGCCGATCGATCGCCTCGATCAGCCCTGTCCGGCGGGCGAGGAGATGGATCGCTCCGATCCCGCCCGTTCCCAATCCCTGGACCCGGTCGCCCAGCTCGTAATGAATGTTGCTGGCGCTCAGCATGGGCTCGTCACGGATGTCACCCTGCCGATGCCGAAGCCGGCGAAGAACACGACGCTTGCGTTGGGCCAGTTTTTTTCGTCTAATAGCGCGCACTCGAAATGCCTCCTTGCGTGTTTCTGGTTGATCTACGACACACACAGAAAATACGCGAAAAACGGGGCATTTCGAGTCTTTTTTCGAAAAATCAGGCCACAAAGCCTCCAAAGCTTGCTTGTCTAAGGTCTAGTCGCACGCCCCAGGGCGGCGGGTGTCGCTCTGCTCCACGTGTTCTGCCGGGCTCTCTCCCGTTTCCATAGTAAACCCCGAGGTTGGAACCGGTCAAGGATTCGC
>CBFDDG010000740.1:0-2082 GCA_965603505.1 uncultured Phycisphaerae bacterium
GACCGAAAATGGAAAATGGAGGGCAGAAGGGATGGCGAGGATTGAGAGCTTTCGCGATCTGAACGTGTACAAGCTGGCAATGGAGCTTCAGCAGGAGATCTTCGTACTGTCAAAGAGTTTTCCCAAAGAGGAATTGTATTCTCTGACGGATCAGACTCGCAAAGCTTCGCGCGCAATTGGGGCCAACATCGCGGAATCGTGGCACAAGCGACGTTATCCGGCCCATTTCGTCAGCAAGCTAACCGATGCAGATGCCGAACAGGCGGAAACAGAACACTGGGTTGATACGGCTCTTGCCTGTCAGTACGTCTCGGCGGCCCGCCACAAGGCGCTGCTTGAGAAGTGCAAGAGAATCGGCAGAATGCTCGGAAAAATGATGATCCAATCGGAGAGCTTCTGTGGCAACGGTGGCAAGTAGCCGCAACGAGACTCATCGAGCGATTCCTGCTACGGTCCTCTGTCTTCTGTCCTCAGTCCTCAGTCCTCAGTCTTCTGTCCTCCGGCCAGTTGGCGGACCTCCCGATTGATCCGGACGCTGCACCAGTGCTGGCCGCACATGGAGCAGTAATCCGCCGAGCGAAGCTCCTGCGTGCCCATCTCCCGGCACGCCTCCTGGTGCATCCGGTCGGCGGTCTCGGGGTCGAGTGACGTGGCAAGATGCGTCTGCCAATCCAGGTTGCTTCTCGCCGCGCTCAGCGTCCTGTCCCGGTCGGCGGCGCCTTTGAGTCCGCGCGCGACATCGCCCGCATGGGCGGCGATCTTGGCCGCGACGACGCCGGCCCGAACGTCGTCGGCGTTCGGCAGCCCAAGGTGCTCTCGCGGCGTGACATAGCAAAGGAACGATGCTCCGTAATAGGCTGCGGCACAACCGCCGATCGCAGAAGTGATATGGTCGTAGCCGGGGGCAATGTCCGTCACCAGCGGACCCAGCACGTAGAAGGGGGCCCCGTGACAGATCTCCTGCTGGATTTCCATGTTGTATTGAATCTGGTTGAAGGGGACATGGCCGGGGCCTTCGACCATGACTTGGCAGCCCCTCTCCTGCGCCCGCTGAGTCAGTTCGCCCAGCGTTCGCAACTCGGCGATCTGCGCTTCGTCGGTCGCATCGGCGGTCGCGCCCGGCCGCAGCCCGTCGCCCAGCGAAAAGCACACGTCGTACTGGACCATGATGTCACACAGCTCGTCGAACATCTCGTAGAGAGGATTCTGTCGGTTGTGGTGCAGCATCCACTTGGCCAGCAGCGCCCCGCCCCGACTGACGATCCCGGCGACACGCTTCTCGACCAGCGGCAGATGCTCCCGCAGCACACCGGCGTGGATCGTGAAAAAGTCCACGCCCTGTTTCGCCTGCTTGGCCACCGTCCGCAGGATGATGTCGCGGTCGATGTCCTCGACCCCTCTGCCTTCGATGACCTGGTAGATCGGCACCGTGCCGAAGGGGACCGGACAATGCGCGAGCAATTCGGCGCGGATCGCGTCGAGGTTGCCGCCTGTGCTCAGATCCATGATGGCATCGGCGCCCACGGCCAGGGCGGCCTCCATCTTCTCGATCTCCGCTTCCACGGACGACCGCACGCTGCTCGTGCCGATATTCGCATTGACCTTCGTCCACAGCACCCGCCCGATGCCTGCCGGGCGCAGATTGTTCTGCAGATGAACCTTGTTCGCCGGTATCACCAGCCGGCCGGCGGCGATCTCATCGCGAACGAGCTCGAGACTCACGCCTTCGCCCTCGGCGACCTGGCGCATCGCTTCCGTGATCGTCCCGGTCCGGGCATCCGTCAGTTGCGTTGTCATGGCTTGCAGCTCCTCGTGCCAATAAAAAAAAATCGCTCCTGCGGGAAGCGATTTGTCGGTCGAGACCAAACTATCCATCGCTTTCCTACGCAGGCGTAGCAGCCCGATAGACCACTCAGGTCTATAGACCACCTATCCTGATCAGGTTCGGAGGGTTTTTTTCTCAGGCCCGCACCCGGGCCACCCCTAGCGACCGGTCGCCATTGTACAGGATTCCGCCCGCCGCGCCCATGCAAATCTCCGGCCGGTCGGACGCGGAATGATGGAATAATGGAATAGTGGAAT
>CBFDDG010000741.1:0-2081 GCA_965603505.1 uncultured Phycisphaerae bacterium
GTTCGCTCGGTCCGGCATCATCACTGCCATGGCACGTCTCCTTTCTCATTGAGGTCATCGGCCATCGTCCTGACGGTCTCTTACCATAGCACGGCCCTCGGCCTCACGGCAAGAGCCGTATCGCGCGATCCGACCGCCACGTCTGGCTGAAGGTGAATAAAACCGGACCGGCGCGCCCGCAAGAGCTTGCCGTGGCCGGAAATCAGGGTATGGTGGAGCGTCATTGGACCGCCCGGGGACTTGTCGGGACGGAACATCTCCGCCGAATCGAAGAAAGGACGCGACAATGGATGAAAAGCTGGTTGCGAGAGTGCTGTCGTTCCGCTGGCTTGTGTTCGCGGTGCTCGCATTGGCGTACTGTCTCGTGTACTTCCACCGCGTCTCGCTCTCGGTGGTCGCGGATGACCTGGTGAGAGACTTCAAGGTGAGCGCCAGCATGATCGGCCTGCTCGGCTCGGTGTACTTCTATTGCTATGCGGCGATGCAGATCCCCTCGGGCCTGCTGAGCGATTCGGTCGGGCCCCGCAAGACCGTGACATTCTCCCTCCTTATCGCTGCGGTGGGCAGTCTTCTGTTCGGCCTGGCGCCGAATGTCACGGTGGCCGTGCTGGCGCGAGCCATGGTCGGGATCGGGGTCTCGATGGTGTTCATTCCCACAATGAAGATCCTCGCCCAATGGTTCAGGGCCCGCGAGTTCGCCCCCATGTCCGGCTTCATGCAGGCGGCCGGTGGCGTCGGCGTCCTCGCCGGCACGTGGCTTCTCGGCCTGCTGGCGATGCACGTCGGATGGCGGGCGTCCTTTGAGATCATTGCAGGGTGCACGTTGGCGATCATCGCGGCAGCTTGGCTCATCGTGCGGGACCGCCCCACTGACAAGGGATGGCCCTCCGTCGCAGAGATCGAGGGCCGCGATGATGCGACGGTAGCAGCAGGCAGCCGGATCGGGCTTCGCCAGGCCGTCCGAATGGTGCTCTCGGAAAGGTACTTCTGGCCGGTGGGGATATGGTTCTTCTTCGATTGCGGCATTTTCTTCGGCTTCGGGAGCCTCTGGAGCGGACCGTACCTGATGCACACCTACGGCTTGAGCAAGGCCCAGGCGGGAGCCATTCTCAGCACCATCGCCTGGGGCATGGTCATCGGCGGGCCCTTCCTCGGATGGCTGTCGCAGAAACTGCTGCACAGCCGCAAGAAGGTGCTGATGCTGTGCATGGCCGTCCTGGCCGCCCTGCTGCTGCTCATCACGATCTTTCCTGCGAGCCTGTCTCGCCCGATGCTGGTGGCCTGGTTCTTCGTGTTCTCCGTCTGTTCCTCCGCGGTCGTCGTCGTGGGCTTTACGACCGCGAAGGAGTTGTTTCCCGTGGAGATCGCGGGGACCTCGGTCGGCATGGTCAACTTCTTCCCCTTCTTCGGCGGCGCGGTGTTCATGCCGCTGTTGGGCCGGGTGCTCGATGCTTACGAGAAGAGCCCCACCGGTCAATACCCCGTCGCGGCTTACCGCGTGATCATGCTCGTGCTACTGCTCACGGCCGTTGCCGCCCTGGCGTGCACGTTCCTGATGAAAGAAACCTACCGCAAGTAGCGCCTGCAAAGAACCGTCAACGAACAGATGCCGCTACAGCGAAAGGGCCGGCGCTCCGTTTCCCACCGGCCCTTGGGAGTGTGGCGTGTGGCTAATCCTCGTTACGGCTTCACCGCCCGGTCGTAGACGCGGACGTCGTCGATCAGGCCGGACCATAGGCTTCCCTGCTCCAGGCTGCCGTTGCCGCCGATGATCAGTTTGCCCGCCGGCGGACTCACTTCGCTCAGCGGCTCTCTGGCCGCCTCTTCGTCATCCACGCACAGGATGTGGTCGGTGCCATCCCACACGAGGATAACGCGGTGCCACTGACCATCGGTGACGACTACATCGGAGAACAGAGGTGTTCCCGCACCAGCGGACGCGCTCAGGTCCGTCATAAGACTGCCGTCGATGGGATTTGTGTACAGCCATCGCGCGCCTCCCTGCGGCGACACAATGGCTTGTCCCGGCGCGCCGTCCTTGATCCAGGCACAAACGCTGAACGGCCCCTCCCCTAATCCCG
>CBFDDG010000742.1:0-2074 GCA_965603505.1 uncultured Phycisphaerae bacterium
CGTATGCTCTATGGCTTCCCTGATCTTATCGGGCCGGGTCACGCCTCGGGACGCCAGCAAAGCCGCCACGCCGCTGACGTGCGGCGCCGCCATGGAGGTTCCCTGGAAGAACCAGTAGGCGAATACGTTCGGGTCCGACACAAATGTCTGCTGGAGGATACCGTCAGCGTAGTTGTCATTGTTCTGGTCCAGTCGCAGGTCGCCGCCGGGGGCCACGACAGAGATGTACGACCCGGTGTTCGAATAGGGCGCCCTCGTTCGGTCATATCGAATGGCGCCGACAGCGATGCAATAGTCCCTCTCCGCCGCTGGGTAAGAGGCCGCATTGCCCTCCAGGAATCCATTGCCGGCGGCGCAAACAACGGTGACGCCACGCTCATAAGCCGTCCTGACCGCAGTTCGCAAGGTCCTCGATGACTCCATCCCGCCAAGACTCAGGTTGATGACTCTCGCACCGTTCTCCACGGCAAATAGGATGCCTGATGCGATCGTGAAGTAGTCCCCCGTCCCGTTTTGATCCAGGACCTTTACCGGCATGATCGAGCAGCCGAAAGCCACGCCCGCCACTCCCATGTCGTTGTCCGTACTCTGCGCAATCGTTCCGGCCACATGCGTCCCGTGTCCCTGATCATCATTCGGATGACTGTCGTCGTTGATGAAATCATACCCCGGAACGAAGCGGGTGCCGGCCAAGTCAGGAGCCTGCCGGTAGACGTCGAAATCCTCATAGGCTACCCCGGTATCCACGATCGCAACGATGACATTGGGGTCACCGCGCTGGATCTCCCAGGCGGCCTGCATCCCGATGCCGCCTGCGTTGGGATCATCGAGATTCCACTGAAACGAGTAGAAGGTGTCATCCGGCACGAAGGCGAGCCGTGCATAGTAGTTGAGCTCGGCATACTCAATCTCTTCGTGTCGCTCAAAAGCCTCCACCATCTGCTGCGGGCTCGTCCATTCGGGAATGCCGACGAGTCGGAAGTCTCCCGCGTCGCAGGACCGATCGATCCAACATTCATATTGTTGCGCAATGGAGTATTGCTGTACCGTCGACACGCCGGGGGCAAACTTGACGATGATCCCGTCGGAGCTAAAAGGAGGCATATCGCCAAGTCCTTGCCCAGAGGCGTAATGGACCAGGAGGACATCTTCACCTGGGGCCTCTGCCACGCGCAGAGGAAGATGACTGGCGGCCACGGTGAAGGGGATGGCGAAACACGTGACGACAGCCAAACATACCAGGGCGGCAATATATCGAGCCATGACAGATCCCCATGTACCACCCTTCATCATCGAGGGTGCTATTGTTACTACTGCCACAACGGTCAATGGTTCGCCCGATTCGCCCGGCGAGAAGGGAACACCCTGCGCACACAGCATCCCACTTGCCCTGTAGGCCATTGCCCACGATTCGGGACCAGAATCCGGCAGGATGACTACTTCTGTGCGGGTGAAGTCTCGCCTTCGACGGCGAGTTCTCAGCGAAAGCGCGTGCGATGGGGCCAGCCGTATCTTTCGAAGCCGCCGGGCTCGGCCTCCGAGGTATCGGCTTGGTTGTCCTCTGTGGTTCGCAGGGCCGACCGAACCTCATCGACGTGAGCGTCGACGAACACGGCGTTGATCGTGCCACCATTCCAGTCGCTTCGCTTCGCGCCGTGGAACGTGCCGAACCAGTCCCGGCCGTCGGGGCACAGGGCATTGTCGTTGAGGACCCACTGACATCCCGGTCGTCTCCCGCAATAAGCTCGCGGAACTGATTGACGTGCTGACGAGGGAGGCCGGTTGACGCAAACAGGGGCTGTCTTTCGAGGCCCGAATCTGGTACAATCATAATGCTGCGGAAACCGGGGCAGCAGGAGGAGATAGTTCGAGCAGTTGGCCACCGCCTGGGTGTCCCGGCCCGGACGAATGGCTCTCTCAATAATTATCCATTTGCAGCAGCAAATCCGATATCACGGGAAGGAGTGGAGATCATGTCGAAGTTCACGCTTGTTCAGATCGTCGCGGCGCTTATCGTGCTGACGTTCCCGACGGACCCGGCGGCCGGACAGCCGTTGCCCGTCCACGCCGGGAC
>CBFDDG010000743.1:0-2068 GCA_965603505.1 uncultured Phycisphaerae bacterium
GTTATTGACCCGTCATGCGTCTTGAGGTAGACCTTGCCTTTGCCGTCGCCGATGGTTCCGGTCAGAGACTTTCCGACTTTGCCTTGAATCGTGATCGGCAGGTTGGTGTGGATTGAGCCATCATTTGAGGTTGCTTCGATGACGGCGGACAGGCCGGGCGGGACGGCAAGCGTGATGTTGCCATCCGAGGTAATTGCACTGAGGCTGAGAGCGTTCGGCGCGTCCGCCGCGTACTCGACATGAATGGGGCCGTCGGAGGTGCGGCACTCCATTTCGGCCGGGGCGACGTTGCGACACCGGATCGTTCCGTCACTGGTCCGCAGATTCATGCTGTCTCCTCGAACGCCCTCCAGCGTAATGCTTCCGTCCGAGGTCCGCGCCGTGCACGATCCGGCCGTCACATCCGAGAGTCTGATGTGGCCGTCGCTGGTATAACAATCGAGCGTCGGCGCGCTCAGCCGTGCGCACGTGATGGCGCCGTCGGAGGTCTTGAACTTCGCATCGCCCGTGGCATCCTGGACCTGAATACGAGCGTCCGACGTTCTCGCATTTATGGTGCCGGTGATATTGGCAATGTGCACGGCTCCGTCGCTGGTCACGAGGGCAAGGCTGGTCTGCGCCGGCACCGTTGCTTCAAGCGACACGCTGTAGCCGGCGTTGCGGATGACTGGCGGTTTCTCGATGACGATCTTGAGACCCGCGCCGGAAGGTTCGAGCTTCACATCGATCTGCCCGGCCAGCTCTTCAGCCCGTTCCGGCGTTCTCGCGTGGGTCACGATCGTAGCCAGGACGTTGCATTCGCTCGTCTCGGCCCCTTCGACGGTAATGGACCCGTCGCGCGTCTCAGCGGAGAACGACGAGCTCGGCTCCAGCGGCGCCGACAGCGGCACCTGCTTCTCGTATCGAGCCCTCGGGCCGCAGCCTTCAAGGTAGATGCATGACGTGACCAGGAACGGGATCAGAGCCAGCAGAAAGGCCGGCACGACTTTGCGGCGGTGCCGATTTCCCATTTCTTTGCCCTTTCCTTTGCGTCCGAGCTGCCCGATCCGAATCATACCGTTGGGCGTCTCACATGGCAACGGCCACTCATTTCTGCTCTGGCGAAGGCGTGAACGGTCCCTCCTCGTGTTTCCGCCTTCTTACACGGATAGACGCACAAGACGCCGGAAGGTTGCGCGGAATCCGGGCGTGGAGATTGTGGCGAATTGGCCGAGTCGCCCGCCATCCCATTTGACGGGCCGGCGCGACCGGCTATAATGTTGCCCATTGTGCTATATGGGCCGCCGGTTGTGTGAGACGGCGGGAACGTGGAAATGCAGTTGATCCCCAGTGGATGGGATGGAGTATGATAGCCGGACTGACTGTTGCCGACCTGATTCGACCGTCGGAAAAGAAACGTGCCTATCTTTACGATGTCGCCCTCGTCGTGGGCGGCTCCATTGTCATCGCCCTGTGCGCGCAGATCGCGATCGGTTTTCCCGTGCCGGTTACGGGGCAGACGTTCGCTGTGCTGGTCGTCGCGATGCTGCTCGGCTCGCGCCGGGGTGTCTTGTGCATCCTGACGTACCTGGCCCAAGGCCTGATGGGTCTGCCGGTATTCGCCCTGGGCAAGGCCGGCCTGGCCGCTTTTTTCGGGCCTACCGGCGGTTACCTAGTCGGTTTTGTGGCGGCAGCCTACTTGGTGGGCTTGCTGGCCGAGCGTGGCTGGGACCGGCGCGCGCCAAGTACGGTGCTCGCGATGGTCTTCGGCAATTCTGCAATTTATGCCTGTGGCCTCGCATGGTTGTCCTGCCTGATGTATGTTTCGGCCCGGCCTCTGGGCGGCCGGGGCGTCCTGGCGGTCGGCCTGTACCCATTCCTGATCGGCGATATGCTGAAGATCGCCTTGGCCGCGATCCTGCTGCCCGCTGGCTGGAAGCTGATTCGACTTTTTCGGGTTGATGAAACCGCCGACATCCGCTAAGATAGCATCGCTGCCAATTCCAGAAGCATCACTGGGGATTAGTGTAACGGTAGCACGACTGACTCTGGATCAGTTAGTTAAGGTTCGAATCCTTAATCCCCAGTT
>CBFDDG010000744.1:0-2063 GCA_965603505.1 uncultured Phycisphaerae bacterium
TCGCTCGACGAGGTCCAGGCCCACATCGACCGGGACAAGTGCATCGGCTGCGCGGAGTGCGTGGCCGTCTGTCGGTTCGATGCGGTCGAGTACGATTGGCAGCAGCAGAACGAGGTCCTGCAGAAGAGCGTGGCGGAGCACGCCCTGGGGGTGATGAAAGGCAAACAGGGACGGGCCGTCTTCTTCAATTTCCTGTTGTCCATGACCAAGGATTGTGATTGTTTTGACAGGGCCGACATGCCTACAATGGCCCCGGATATCGGGATCGTCGCATCGACCGACCCGGTGGCGGTGGACAAGGCGGCCATTGACATGGTGGAGGACCGGGGCGGCAAGGCGCTACCCAAGCTTATCGGCAACAGTAAATTGGATTGGCACGATCAGATTGAACATGCGGTGAAGATCGGCCTCGGTCAGGCCGACTACGAACTTATCGAGGTGAACCAATGAGCCGAAAGGGTACAAAGACTATGTCACTGGGACAGATCATCCGAGACAAGCGCGAGGAGTTGAATCTCACTCTGGATGAGGTCAGCAACCGGGTGGGATTCTCGAAACCGTATCTATCCACGATCGAGACGGGCAAGGTGAAGAACCCGCCCAGCGATGAGCTGCTGACGCGGCTGGAACGTTTCCTGAAGTTCAAGTCCGGCCTGCTGCTGCACATCGCCCAC
Source organism: uncultured Phycisphaerae bacterium (assembly GCA_965603505.1). Classification (GTDB taxonomy): domain Bacteria; phylum Planctomycetota; class Phycisphaerae; order Sedimentisphaerales; family Anaerobacaceae; genus PLanc-01. Next base: position 675 of record CBFDDG010000744.1, read on the forward strand.
ATGGAGCGGATGCCGTCCGATGTCCGCGGCATCTATGAATCCAGAGAGGCGGAGAACCAGAAGCTGCGCCACTACCTCAAAGAGCTGACACAAAAACAGAAAAGGCGACCTGCTCGAGCGCTCGCCGCTCTGTTGGCCGAGGGGAAGAAGGGCAAATCGTCCCTGGCCGCGGGGCGGCTCGTTCCGATCATCAACAAGGTCGCCGCCGGGTATCCGATCGACTTCAACGACCTCGACTATCCTGTGGGCATCGCCGATGATTACGTGCGCTGCCCGGATCTGCACGACCCGAATGCTTTTGCCGTCCGGGTGGTGGGCGACTCGATGGAGCCGCGGTTCCATGAAGGTGACATCGTGGTCTTCTCGCCGGCGGTGGAAGTCCACAACGGAGACGATTGCTTCGTGCGGTTTACGATGCCGCACGAGACGACATTCAAGCGGGTCTTCTTCGAGGACGACAAGCAGGTCCGGCTCCAGCCGCGAAACGAACGCTACTCCCCGGCCGTCGTGGAGGGCGCTCGCATCAACGGTATCTACCGCGCCACCATCCGGTACGAGAAGCTCTGACCGGCTATTCTCCCACGAGGAACCAGGTGGTGCTCCGCGGGGCCATCTGTAGTGGGATGGTGACATTGTCACGGCGGTTGAGCCTGTATTCGGCGGCCTTGCCGTCACGCTCTCATATGGAGACAGTGTCGGCCAGGCCGGTATAGTAGAGCGGCAGTCTCAGGTTTCGCTCGATCCGGCGGTCCAGCGGATTATGGACCATGGCGAGGCCGCGGGTTTTCAGTTGCGGGTTCACGTGCAGGAGGCAGTCGATATCACGGCCGTCCGGACGGCGGACGTGGATGATATCCGAATCCAGAATCGCCCGATGCTCTTTGTAGAAGTCTACCCACTTCTTGACCAGCGTCTTCGTCTCCTTGGTGTCATAGAGACGGGGGCCGCGATAGCAGGCTTGCACACCGGCACCGAAGTTCTGGGCTAAGTGCGCCCCGTAGGCGTCGAGGTGCTCGCAGAGCGGCTCAAGCGTGGCGGCCGCTCCGCCGCCATGATATTCCGTCAGCGGGACGAACATCCAGCCCATGCTCGGCGTCTTCCACCAGGTGCCGTCGAAGATGTTCTGCCGGCCGAGGAGGATCTGTCGCTCTCGGGGCAGGGACCAATTGACCTCGCGATAGCCCATGGCCGACTTGGTCGAGCCGGTGAGGAAGTACCAGTCGGGGACATTCAGGTACAAGCCTCGGCCGCGACACCACTTGTAGAACTCGCTGATGACCTTCCACTGTCTCCATTGCGAGTCGTTCAACCCACGGTGGCCCGGATGCGATGTCGAGGCGCAGACGTCGCCGGGATAGGAGCCGTCGTGCTCGATGATGTCGATGCCCG
>CBFDDG010000745.1:0-2058 GCA_965603505.1 uncultured Phycisphaerae bacterium
CAACGGAATCCGGGGCTTGGCGAATGCCGACGATGGAATTCTGGAACCATTCCTGCATGTGGCCGAACATGCAATGGTTCATCGACGAGCCCGGCTTGTCCCACCTTTCGGATAATGTCTTGAAACCCAGCTTGAGCATGTGCCCGTAGCCCGGCGGATCCGTGCGGTCAATCATTTGATAGACCACGTCGGAGCGGCCCCCATCGGCCAGGGCATGCACCAACATGCGAAAGCATACTTCGCCAGTGCTTTGCCGATAGTGCGCTCGTTCAAGCTCCGCAACCAGATTGGCCAGGACGTGCTCGCGATCCTCTTCGGGCACCAGACCAAAATGGAGCGCGGTGGCCAGAGCGGCTTGAGATCCACTCGCAACGGAGTGCTCAGCCGGCCTGTAATAGGCCCGGAGGAAATCCTGCCGGACCTGCCGGGCCAATTCGCCGAACTCGGCGGCATCCGTTCTCTCAACCATTCGCTCAGCCACGCGGGCCACGATCCGGGCGTTATCATAGAGAAACGCCGTGGCGGGCAGCTCCGCCGGGGTAAGCTGCGATGCGCCGACGTGACCTTTCTCCGGCGTCCAGTCGTACCAGTCACCCAAGCCCGCTTTGACCAGTCCCTCAGCGTTGCGCGTCGAAGCCAAGTAGCGGGTATATCGCTTCATCGTCTCGTACTGCCGCTCCTCCGTGGCACGATCGCCATACCAGAGGTACAGCAGGTTCGGCAACTGCACGCATGCGCTGCCCCATTCGGGCGATTCAAAGAATGCCCCCTGGAATCGCGTGTACTCCGGCGCGATGTTGGGAACCAACCCGCTGTCCAGTTGCGACTCCGTCGTATCGCGGCAAATCTTCCGGTAGAGATGATGGACGTCGCGGTGGTAGAAAATCGAAGGCCCCATCAGGTGGGCCACTTCGAGCCAGCCCAGTTTCTCACGATGCGGACAGTCGGTCAGGACGCTCTGCAGGTTGCTGCGCACCGAGCGATCGATCATAGCGTTGATGTCATTGAACAGGGCGTTGGAGCACTCGAACCCGCCGACGTCGCGGGCCGAGCTCGTGAGGAACTCACTTCCCGCTTCCAGCAGCAACGGCCGCGGCCCGTCGTTCTTGGCATCGTCCGGCCGGTCGACGCCGGATATGTAGAGATACTGAAAGCTGAAGTACGTGAAGCGAGGTCGAAAAACCTCCTCGCCCTGCCCCTTGAGTGTGTACGTGTACACGTGGCCTCCATTGTGCATCCACGGCTCGCCGCGTTTCTCAGCGCAGGAGATAACGACCCGGCTGCCGGAGGCGCCGCGAACCTTGATCATCGGCCGAGCCGACAGATTGGTTCCGCAGTCGATCTCGTATCGACCTTCTTCGAGACGGTGGATCGCCACCGCTGGCAGGTACTCCGCCACCTTCACGGGCGGCGCGTATTGAGCCACGAGCTGGCCGCCGGGACCGTCGCAGACCTCCGCGGCCGACCAAGTTCGATCGCCAAGCCCCGGCCGGTCCCAACCGGTCTGCTCCCGCCGGGCATCGTAGTCCTCGCCGCCGAAGATGCACGTGAACACGATCGGCCCCAACGCCCATTTCCAGGTCTCGTCGGAAGCAATCACCTCGGTCGAACCGTCGTCGAACGTGACCTGCATCTGGCAAATCAGCTTGGGCGGCCCGAACGTGCCTTTGAACTTCGTGTATCGCCCGCCGGGCACGTTGTACATCCCATTACCAAGCATCACGCCGATCGCATTGTCGCCCGGCTTCAGCATATCCGTCACGTCGTAGGAGCTGTACAGACACGTCTTGCGGTAGTTCGTCCAGCCCGGGTCCATCTCGCGATCCCCCACGCGACGCCCGTTGATCCGCAACTCATAATGGCCCAGGCCGCAGATGTGAATGACCGCCTGCCTGACGGGTCTGTCCAGTCGAACCGCTTTTCGGAAAATGGGCAGAGGGTCCTTGTCGGTCCGATTTGCCGTGATCCATTTCGCCTGCCAGTCATCGGAAGAAAGCCCCGTAGAGCTCGTCGCCACCGCGACGTCCCCGAAGCCGCACAGCCCCAATCCAACCAGCA
>CBFDDG010000746.1:0-2051 GCA_965603505.1 uncultured Phycisphaerae bacterium
CTGGGCGAGTAGCCCGGGCGGTTACCCGCCCGAGCCCTCTCAGATCCGAGCAAGGAGATTTCCACCACTCGGCTCTTCCGTTGAGGAGTCTTACGGAGCCCTCGCCCAGATCTGAACGGAGATCCGGGATGGTGGGAGCGGGTGCGCCTTGAGATAGGCTAAGAACCGCTCCCAGGTCAGGCGATCGCCACGTTGGCCTCGGCGTCGGAGCCATTTCAACCACAGCCGTTCAGTGCTGTGTAGCACCTGCCGTAGGCTCCGGGAATTTCCGTTTACACCGAAGTATTGGTAATGCCCACGGAGTCGCCTGCTGAGCGCGGCGTGCTGATCCTTAAGCGACAGGTGCCGGTGACGCCGACACCATTCGCCGAGGGTTGCGACGGCCCTCTGGATGCGCGCCTTGCGTGTCTTCATGCCCAGGCGCCAGCCTCCCCGGCGGGTCCTACACCAGTACATCGTAAAGCCAAGGAAGTTGAACGTCCCAGGTCCTGACCTGTCGTTCTGCCCCGATCGGGGCCGCACGAACGGGATCAGGCGGGTTTTATCGGGGTGCAGTGTGAGCCCGTACTTCGACATGCGCTTGTGTAAGACATCCAGCACGCGCATGGCGTCATCTTGCCTCTCAAAGCCCAACACAAAGTCATCGGCGAACCGAATCAGCCGTGCGTGCCCCTTGAGACGTGGTTTGATGTCGCGCTCGAACCATAGGTCGAGCACGTAGTGTAGGTACACGTTGCCGAACATCGGGGAGATGCTCGACCCCTGTGCGGTTCCCTCTTCCGGCCTACTGAACTCCCCGCCGTCGAGGACACCCATATGTAGACACTTGCCGATCAGCCGCAGGAACGGCGGATCAGCCACCCGGATCTGGAGTAACTCCAACAGCTTCTTGCGGTCAATGCTGTCGAAGAACGCCTGGATGTCGGCCTCCAAAATCACTGCGATTCTTTCTCGGGACACCATCTGGTTCATGGCTCGAAGCGCGTCGTGTGCATTGCGTTTGGGCCGGAACCCGTACGAGCATTCCAGGAAGTCCTGTTCGTATATTGCTTCCAAAACTTCGCGCAACGCACCCTGCACGATCTTATCCTCCAAGCTGGAGATTCCGATCGGCCGCGTCTTGCCTTGTGCCTTCGGGATGTGCACCCGTCGGATCGGTTGATGCCGGTACCGCATCGACCTCAACCGCTCGTGCAGCTCTCGGAGGTTGCCCTCCAGTTGCTGCTCGTACTGCTCCTTCGTGATGCCATCGACCCCCACCGCCGCATCCTTGCGAATCCGGTCGAAGGCCCGTCCCAGCGCCGCCTCATCCACGAGGTGCGCCAATGAGTTGAATCGAGCGTCCGGTTCTCGCTTTGCTCTCTCCGCTACCTTCAGAAGTCCCGTGGACATGCGGGATCCTTTGTCTGGGCAAAGGTCATGTTTCCCTCCTAAAGTTCTGTCTCAACACTGGCCGCCTTTGCTCCGCTGGGTCCGGGTGCCGAACCCGTTCCCCACCATCATCGCTACTATGCGGCCATCCGACTCCCCCGCTGCTTCGGCACGCCTCCGGTTTGCCCTCGGCAGCGCCTTACCAGTTGGGCAAGCGTTGGTTCTGTGCCCGGTGGCTTTCCTGCCACGTGGCCGGCCGTCGGTCCGCTTGCTGCCGACGGCGCGTCGGAGAGGGTCACCGGTTCTCCGTCGCCCGGATCTTCCAACCGGACAGTCAGGGGTCTCCCAGGTTACCGGGCCGTCCTCTTCGGCCGTGCCGCAGTCGTCCACCCCGCCGGTCCCCCTTTGGCTCGCCTTTAGCGCCTCCGGGAGTGCTGCCTTCAGGGTTGGTGAGCCCTTGAGCATCCGGAATGAGGCTTTCGAGGCTGCATTCCTGCGGCCCACCCGCTCGCCTGACTACGCATCAACCGCACCCTCACGGATACAGCTGCAAGTCTGGCTACCAGCCTGCTGGCTACGCTTTAGCTGGGTGGGGATCGCACCCACTGGACGACTAATCAGAGTTTTGGCCTACATCCTGACCTCCTCTCCAACCGGCATTGCCTGGTCGCTTCCACCAA
>CBFDDG010000747.1:0-2044 GCA_965603505.1 uncultured Phycisphaerae bacterium
TCCCCGCGGCCGAATACTCCATCATGAAGGCCAGCCTGGCGCACCGGCTGGCCGACAACGCAGGCTTCACATCCGAAATGGACTACTCGCTCGTGGATTTCGAGCGGGTACCGATGAAGACAGCGCCGGCGGAAGAGACAAGGAGCTCTTTTGTCGAGATTGTGAAGGGGTTCTCCGAGGAAGAGGCGCGGCGGGAGGCCTCCAGGTGCCTGGAGTGCGGCCTGTGCGAGGACGCCTGCCCGGCCAACATGGGGATATCGGATTATATCCGTGCGATCTGGAAAGGCGACGACGCCGCAGCCGTCCGGGTCTTCTACGAGAAGAACCCCCTTCCGAGCATCTGCGGGCGGATCTGCACCCACAAGTGTGAGGAGGCCTGCGGCATCGGTCGCCGAGGGCAACCCGTGGCGATACGCTGGCTGAAGCGGTTTGCGGCCGACCGTGTCCCCGCAGAAGCGCTCAAGCAGGTCCTGGGGGCCGGGCCCGCCCAGCCGAGGCAGAAGAAGGTCGCGATCGTGGGCGCCGGCCCCGCTGGCCTGAGCTGCGCCTACTACCTGGCCGTCGCCGGGCATCCCTCGACAATCCTCGAGGCCCTGCCGAAGCCGGGCGGGACCATGCGCTACGGCATCCCAGAGTATCGGCTCCCTTATCGCGCCCTGGACAAGGACATTAGCTACATCCAGTCCGTGGGCGTCGAAATCAGATGCAATACCCGCGTCGGCGTGAACATCACCCTCGACGAGCTCCATAGGGATTTCGACGCGCTCTTCCTCGCCACCGGGTTCCACGTGGGACGAAGCACGAAGGTCGAGGGCACGGACCACGACCGCGTGTTCCAGGCCATCGAACTCCTGGGCGACATCACCGAGGGCAAGGAGGTGACGGTCGGTAAGAAGATCGTGGTGATCGGCGGCGGCGACGTCGCTATGGACATCGCCCGGAGCATGGCGCGGCTGCAGATGAAGAGTTACGCGAATGTTGACATAACCTGCTGCTGCCTGGAATCCGAAGACATCATGCCCGCTACCAGGGAGGAGATAGACGAGGCCCGGGAAGAGGGCATAGCGATTTGCACTTCAAGGGGCCCGGACAGGATCGAGATAGACTCCGGAGAGATCAAAGGGCTCCACACAGTGGAATGCACGCGCGTCTTCGACGAACAGGGCCGGTTCAACCCGAAGTTCAATCGGGAGGACAGGCGGTTCTTCGAATGCGACATGGTCATCGAGGCGATAGGCCAGGCCCCGGATCTCTCGTATATATCGAAACACCTTGACGAGAAGCTGGAGAAAGATGGCCGCCGGATCAAGATCTCGGAGCATTTCCAGAGCAGTGTCCCGTGGCTTTTCGTCGGCGGCGACCTCATCGAGGGGCCGGACGTTGTCCACGCCGTCGCCAACGGGTACACGGCGGCCAAGGGGATAGCGAGTTTCCTCGAGAACAACTCATAGATGCGTGTCCAGGTTGTTGCCCGCACCGGCCCTGCTGCACGTCGACGAGCAGATTTGCTCCGGATGCGGGATATGCACGCCAGTCTGCCCATGCGAAGCGCCCCAGCTTGTCGTCAAGAACGGCAGGCGAATCTGCGAGGTCAACCCCCGCGACCTCCGGGTTATGAGCGGCATAAGCCCTGTTTGCGCAAGCTGCTGTGCTAGCTACAGTTTGCGAAAATCGCAAGTCACACAGGGAGTTATCGCGGATCTGCATGTTGCGCATGTCGTGCATGATCCGCACCGTTCAAGGTACAATTAGCTACAATCAGCTACAGCGACAGTCAAGAGCAAAGGTGACAACCAGTGTCGGATTCGCCGCCTGTCGTCCCGGTCCACAATGGCTACGGGGAAGAACGGCGAAGGCTGCCCGAACATCGCGGCATTGAGGCGGGGCAAGGCCATCGGGAAACGGCATCGCATGCAGCGTCGCTGACGGCGCGAATCGAACCCCGGAGCGAACGTCCGGGGTAGGACTCCGGAGGTGGTGCCGCCGCTTGATGCGACCGGCTGCGCCGGCCGCTGAGACGCGCCTGTTCGGCGGAAGGCCTTTC
>CBFDDG010000748.1:0-2040 GCA_965603505.1 uncultured Phycisphaerae bacterium
GATCCGGCCGGCGCCGAACGCGGGCACGTCGAAATCCGGAGCCTGATCGCCCGGTTTGAGTTCGCCCGGCAGCACGGCGAGCGTGCCAAGATCGAGCGGGACATCCAGGTCCGCCTCGCTTGTGAACGGCGGTACAACGACCTCGTGCCAGATTCGGCCGATGATCTCATGCACACGAGAGCTGTCATGGGTCGACGAATGGCGAATGGTGCCCTTCAGTGCATACACTCCCGGTTCGACGTTGTCCACGTGGAAAGTGAACCGCTCGCCCATCTGGACACGTAGGCTCGTGGTCGTCTGGGGATAGGTTTCCTGCAGCCACGCCGCGTAAGCCTGCCCCTCGGCGCTGCGGCTGAAACGCTGGAGCCACGCTTCGACCTCGCTGGGGCTCATCTGCTCGTATCCCGGCGGCCTGGGGTACTTGTCGAAGGGGATCGGGACGCTCATCGTGGTCAAGTGCAGACTGGCCCAGGCCGGCACGTCCGACGGGACCGGCAAGGCCAGCTCGCCGCGGACGGTGCGACCCGTCCCGCCCAGATGCAGCTCCAGGGTCTGTCCGGGCAGAACTTCGTACGCCCCATTGTACAGCCGGAACTCGCCCGGATAGACCCGCTCGAACACGAACCAGCCGTGCTCGTCAGTTGTTGCCTCATTTACCGGCGGCTGGATGTCTCCCGGGAGCCGGCTCCGACCTGTGAGCTGAAGTTGCTTCGCTATGGCCGGCCTCGTTCCGATGCGCAGTTCGCCTACCACGCGGGCCCAGGGCGTCAGCGGGATGATCCCGTCCCGAATCAAATCCTCGTACAAGACAATGCCTATCCCCTGATCGCAGAGCACCACGATCGGATCTTTGCGATCCTCGGGTTTGAATGTGAAGCGCCCGTCGCGGTCGGTCTTCACATACATACGATGCGTCTTATTCACCATCTGCCCGTCCCAGATGTACATATTCTCATCCCAGAAGACCTCGGCCCCTTGGACCGGTGCGGCGTTGGCATCGAACACATAGCCCGACGGACCCTGCCCCTTGTTCAGGGCGATGTCGAGGGTGATCTCCAACTCGTTAGCGTCCACAAACCGCGATTCAAAAGGTAGGTACCCATCGGCTTCGATCCGGACCGCGTACGCGCTGGCGTCGCTGGAGAACGTATAGCTGTAGCGGCCGTCCGTGAACCACTTAACCCAGCTCTCCGAGTCCTGCCAGATCGCTCTGTTGCCGCTCCGCGAATGGGCGCCGGGTGTCACCTTGAACCGACGGACCAACTCTCCCGTCTCGCTGTCGGTGACCGAGCCCTTGATTGTCGTGGGCCTGGCGAGGACGAAGGTCTGCTCCAGATCGTTGGCAACGACCTCCTGCTCGACTTGCCGGTAACCCGACTTGCTAATCCGAATCTCAATACCATCGAGAGGCGGATAGTCCCAGATGAATAGGCCGCGGGAGTCGGTGCGGCCCTGCCACTTGACCGTACGGTAGCCGTTCCAGTCCTCGGAGACGACGTAGGCGTCCTCGACGGGTTCGCCCGCCGCATCGACGACCCGACCGATGAGCAGCCTCGCCGGTTCCAGCACGAACTCCACCGGCGCCAGGCTATTCTCCGAGGGCAGTTCCTTCCGTTGCGGCGCGAATCCCGGCGCCTGAACGGTCAGAAGGAAGGACTGGTTCAGCGGTCGCAGATGCCGGAACTCGAAGTGGCCCGCTTCATCCGTCTGCGTCCAGTCGCGCGCGAAGTAGTCCGTGCCCGCCAGCAGCTTCGCGCCGACGATGGGCTTGCCAGCCATATCGGTCACCCGGCCGCTGACCGCGAGTCCCTTGTCAAGGACCATGACCGCTCGCTCGGCACGCAGGTCGTCGATCTTGAGATCGCCGGGCATCTCGAATCCATCATCGGCGAAATCGGCATGGCGGACATTGAACCAGAGGCGGTCGACCTCGCGCGGCACGTTCGCCCCCGACCGCCAGCGTCCCTGGGCATCCGTCTTCTGCTCGATGCGCACGCTGACGCACGGCCGATCGTACTGCTGCTGCTCGCCGATGTACGA
>CBFDDG010000749.1:0-2038 GCA_965603505.1 uncultured Phycisphaerae bacterium
AGGCCGAGCCAGGCCCAGCCACTGCCGAAGCGGCCGATCGCCGCCTTGGTGAACTGCTCCTTGAAGGCGTCGAAGCTGCCGAACGTCTTGACAATCTCATTGAGCAGCGGGCCCTTGGGCTCGCCGCCCTTGTTTGGGCCCATGATCTCCCAGAAAAAGCTGTGATGGTAATGCCCCCCGCCGTGGTTAATCACCGCCTGCCGGATGCTCTCAGGCACAGCATTCACGTTGCGGAGGACCTCTTCGATCGGCTTGGCGGCGGTGTCCGGGTGGTCGGTAAGGGCCTTGTTGAGGTTGGTGGTGTAGGCCACATGGTGCTTGTCGTGATGGATCTCGACCGTCAGCTTGTCGTAGTAGGGTTCGAGGGCGTCGTACGCGTACGGCAACGGGGGAGTCTCATATGCCATCGTGCATCTCCTTTATCCAAGGTTCACCATCTGCCTGTGTCCCGGTACCGGTGCATGCAAACCGGCGGATGTACTACGAAACAGCATCCGGAGCGCGGGGTGTTCCGGCCGGAGCGGTCCTTGCGGGTGCCCCCTGCAAGCCCCGCTGGGCAGTACGAATACGCGTGCCAAGCCTGGCAGCAGCCTGAGTCTCATCACCGGGTCAACTCCTTGCTGGAATCGCCACGGCCGCCGACATGCACGCACGAAGCCACTGGGGCGGATAGACGCTCTTGCTCGATTGGGCAGGTAGGCGAGTTGAGCGGAGATGGTGCGTGCATCCCAGGACCTCCGAACCGCTACCCGTTTCGCTCGCCCAAGCAACGCCGGTCCGGAGCGCACAAAGTACCCATGGGGGCCGGCATCGCTCGCCGAACGCCGACAGATGCCGTAAGTGTACAACTGGCCGGGGCTGATGGCAACCCGGCTTGCTCCAGCGGAAGGGCGGGAGCGGGTTGGGCAGGGCATACCACCTCGTTCGCTGGCTGGCATGCCCATAAACAAGATCAGCACACGGCTCTCTGGGCCAAACAGGCTTGTACGTCACGAGCTAACCGGAAGGACCCAATCGTCGGCGGTCCGCTGCTCGTGCCGCTCGGGAGTCGGAAGAGCCGGGCTGCAGTCGCGGGGCCCGCGTCACAGCAGTCGATTCCAAGCTACACGCCCATCTCCTGATAGGCGGTGGCGATCTTTCCGATGGCCACGAAGAAAGCGGCCGTTCGCAGGTCTGGAATCTGATTGTGTGCGCGCATGGCCTCGACCATCTCCTGATAGGCCAGGCGCATAGTGTCGTCAAGACCGGAACGCACAAGGTCGAGCTCGTCCGCCCCGTGCAACATCCTGCCTCGAAGACCGTCCGGTACGGCCTTGCCCACCATTTGTTCCAGGACGCCGACCGCCAGCGCGCTCTTGGCTTCGTCAAACCGCCGTTCCATCCGGCCGAAGCGAATATGGGTTATGTTCTTAATCCACTCAAAGTAAGAAACAACTACACCGCCAGCGTTAAGATAAACATCCGGAATCATCACTTTGCCCGCGGCTCGGAGGACTTCATCGGCTTCGAACGTGACGGGACCGTTCGCTGCTTCGGCGATCAGAGGAGCTCGGATTCTGAGGGCGTTTTCTCGTGTGATCTGTCCCTCCATGGCCGCTGGAATCAAGATGTCGCACTCAGACTCGAGAACGGACGGACCGTCGGCTACAAAGCGCACTCCAGGAAAGTCCTTGACCCCTCGTGTTTGGTGCAAGTGCCGGGCGATTTCCTCAACGGGCAAGCCTGTCTCAGACATGATAGCGCCATCGTGCTCGATGATTCCGATGATCAGAGCGCCGTCATCCTCCGAGAGAAACTTCGCAGCGTGGTACCCAACGTTTCCCAGTCCTTGAACGACGACCCGCTTTCCCTCGAGGTTTCCGGCGAGGTTTGCCTTCTTCACTGCTTCGGGATGCCGAAAGAACTCGCGCAAGGCGTATTGGACTCCGCGACCGGTGGCTTCGGTGCGCCCAGCAATGCCTCCTTGCGTCGGCGGTTTTCCGGTCACACATCCGATCGCGTTAATGTCGTCCGGATGTTGATCGACATAGGTATCCGC
>CBFDDG010000750.1:0-2037 GCA_965603505.1 uncultured Phycisphaerae bacterium
GGCCTTGACGACCCCATCCTGGTACCCTGCCACGAGTTCAAAGCCCTCCTGAACCCGGTCAAGTTCGAAGCGATGGGTCACCATGAAACCCACACACACCCTGTTAGATGCGATGAGGTCGATTGCCGCCTGCGTACACCCGTTCTGCCGGCGGATATTGATGATCGTGATTTCCTTTCGCCGGATCTTGTCAATCGCGAGCCGGATCCGATCCTCGCGTGGAATCCCCACCAGCATCAGCCTGCCCCCGGGCTTGAGCAGGTCAACGGCCTGGTCTATGGTTTCCTGCTGGCCCGCGCACTCGTATACGATGTCCATTCCAAGCGGTTGCTGCTTCAGAATCGATGCAACGATGTCCTCCTTCAGGGGATTGCCGACCCATGTTGCGCCGCCTTTGGCGGCCGATCCCACTCGCTCGTCGATCTTCTCCGTCATGTAGCAGGCCCGCACGCCCTCGGCCTTCGCACAGACCATGCAACTCAGACCGATAGGACCAGCCCCCAGGATGGCCACATCGGCCCCGCGAGGCGCCCGCGATTGCCTGACCGTGTAGACGGCGATGGCCAGAGGCTCGCAAAGAACGCCCTGCTCGACCGTAATAGCGTCGTTCGTGGGAAAGCAACACTCCTCCGGCATGACGATATACTCGCTGAGACAGCCATCACCCTGGCCCGGCGTACCGAGGAAACGCAGGTTGAAACACGTGTTCTCTCTACCCTGGTTGCATTGGTCGCAATCATGGCACGAGACGGCGGGCTCGACGACCACCTGCTCGCCCACCCTGACTCGCTTCACGGCCTTCCCCGTAGCCGCCACGGTCGCGGCACACTCATGCCCCACGATGAACGGGAACTGAACGACCTGCGAGCCGATCCTACCCGTCTCAAAGTAATGGACATCCGACCCGCAGACGCCGACCTTTTCTATTCTCAAAAGGACATCCGTATCCTTTTCTATCTTCGGGTCCGGGATTTCCCGCACCTCCATTCGACGGATGCCCGTCAGTACAGCGGCTTTCATAGATTATGGAACTCCTGCAGGGGTGGCTACCTATACGTTGAACCTGAAATTGATGACATCGCCGTCTTTGACGACGTACTCCTTGCCTTCGAGTCTCATCTTGCCCGCCGCCTTCACGGCCTTCTCATCGCCAAGTTCGCGAAAGTCCTCGTAGGCCATCGTCTCGGCCCGGATGAAACCCCGCTTGATATCGGAATGCACCTTGCCCGCCGCATCCCAGGCGATCGTCCCCTGCCGGATCGGCCAAGCCCGCACCTCATCCGAGCCATGCGTCAGGAAGCTGATCAATCCCATGGCCGAATAGCAGATCTTGACGAACTTCTCCGCGGCGGATTCCTCGATCCCTAAATCGGACTTGAACGCGATCCGGCTCTCCTCATCCAACTGTGCCAGCTCATGCTCGAGCTTCGCACACATCGTAACCACCGGAACGACGCCGTCTATCAACTCACCAGGATCGAACGACTTGTCGAGCTCGGTCTCGCCCACGTTGATGACAACCGCCATGGGCTTGAGCGTCAGAAAACCCAGCGATTTGACGGCGGCGAGTTCTTCCTCCGTCTGAATCCCCGAGCTGATGGGCCGCTCGGCCTCAATCGCCTCGCCAAGCCTCTTGAAAAGGGCAAGCTCCGCCCTGTCCTGCGCCTGGGTCTTCGTCGGCCTGAGCACCTGCTTTTCCAGTTTCTCCACCCGCACCGTCACCAGTTCCAGGTCAGACAGCAGCAGTTCCGTCTGGAGTTCGGCAAGATCGCGTTTCGGATCAACGTTCTGCCGGTAAGGCGGCACCGACGAGTCCTCAAACGCCCGCACGACCAAGACCAGCATCTCGGCGGTCCGTATCTGTCCGATCAGCCGACGGGCCGCCGCCCGCCCGTGTTCATCCAGGAAGTTGAAGCCGGGCAAGTCCAGGACATCCACCGTCGCATGCACTCTCTTCTTCGGCTTGTACAGCTTTTCCAGCCAGAGCAGACGCTCGTCCGGAACGGCCACAATCGCCTCTTCGATGGCGTTCAGGCC
>CBFDDG010000751.1:0-2032 GCA_965603505.1 uncultured Phycisphaerae bacterium
GCCGTCCAGGTTGCGGTGCTGCAGGCCGTATTCGACCACCCAGGCCACGCTGCGATAGACGTTTTCCCAACTCGTCTTGAAGATCAACGAGACCTCACGCCAACTCAGCCGGCGAGCCCAGCGGGCCAGGAATACCGCGTAGGCACGTGTCAGGTGGTGCTTTCCCTCACCCCACGGGATTTGCTCGGCGGTCACGCCGCAGCGGAAGCAGTCGACGCGCCGCTTGGCATAGATCAGGTATACGGCGATGGCCCACAGCGGCACGAAGGTAGACCGCCGCGGCTGGAGTGTGTCGTATCCCGGGGCGCGTCGCCCGCAGCCGGCGGAACCATTCTGCTGGACGAGATTGGTGATATCTCGCCCGCCATGCAGTCCCGGTTGCTGCGCGTGCTCCAGGAGAGAGTGTTCGAGCCGCTCGGATCCGTCGAGCCCGTCAGTGTGGACGTGCGGGTCATCGCGGCCACCAACAAGAACCTGAGCCGGCTGGTAAAGAAAGGCGTATTCCGCGAGGACCTGTTCTATCGAATCAACGTGATCCGGATGAAGCTGCCCGAGCTGCGTGATCGCCGGGAGGATATCCCGCCACTGGTGGAACGCTTCGTCAGCAAGTTCAATCGCCTCCAGAACAAGGACGTGGCCGGAGTATCAGAGGATACGCTGGCGATCCTCATGGAACAGGACTATCCGGGCAACGTCCGCGAGCTCGAGAACATCATAGAGCACGCGTTCGTGCTGTGCCGAGGCGGCCTGATCGAACCGCACCACCTACCGCCATCAATCCGTGGCGACTCCGAGATCAAACCTCAGCGGGGTATGGGCGCTCTTACACTGAAAGCCCTGGAAGCAATGCACATCGCAGATGCTGTTCAACGGCACGGCGGCAACCGCACAGCTGCGGCGCGCGAGTTGGGAGTCGACCCCAGCACGCTGTTTCGGAAGATCAAGTCCCTCAACATCGCCCTGCCAGCTCACGACGATCCGCGATCAAGCGGAACTTAGCATTGCATAATGCAATGCCGATCGCGGGTCACACTCGCGATGTGCGCGTGGTGGACTCCGCCTAGCCCCTTCTCATGGCGATCGCAAGTTATTGCAAAAAAACAACTTAGCGTGCATTGCTCTGTTTTCGTCACGCCCGGCGCGCAACGTGGATACTCCCTAGTGATGACGATCGCAGTCCCAGCGTGGGATGAGGTGCCCCGATGCATGTCGCGCTCATGGGCTTTCGGGATCAGGTTTCGCCCCGGCTGGACTGTAGCCTATACGTGGTGCTGGCGACGATCGAGCATCGCAGTGTTCTGAGCGCGAGCGCGGCCGACGTCCACCGCCTTAGGGACTCGGACTTCCTCGACTTCTTCCGTATTCACCACGTTGATACCGTCGTTTGCGGCGGAATCGCGCCGGTGGAACGGCAGCGGCTGGAAGAACTCCAAATCAGGGTGATCTGGGGCGTGGTCGGACCCGTCTCGGCAGCTCTCTTTGCTTTGGCTGAAGGGAGATTGACCTCGGGTCAGGTTCTGAGCGGGCCGGGCGACGACAAGCACCACGAGGATAGTACGGGCGGCAGCGGCGATAGTGAGCCGCACTCGTGTTCAGGGAAGGCGCTCTGAGCCTCACCTTGACCGCGGCCACTGGCCCGTAAGCAAGAGGAAGGTGGCAAACAGAGCACCAAGCAACCATGTTTGACCTCGAACGCTCGGCAGCGCGCGGTGCACGATCGAATCGCAGTCCGTCACAGCGGGGTGATGGCTCAGCTACGCTTGTTGGTCGAGGCGATTCCTGAGGCGGTCTAGATAGCGGCTCAGAGTGCTCGACTGCTCCGCGCCCGAATGGTCCATCTGTCTGTAAACGGCTTCACCCATTAACCGGCGCGGGCTAAAGTAGCCGGATACACGTGGCGTATGGTTTCATCGTCGTGGATGATGATGACATGCTCGCTTACGGTGGCCAATGTCGCCACTCCCGTCGATTCGGGATCGATCCAAGTGCTTCACGCCGCTAGATGAAGTCGCTCTACATCGGTCTCTATGCG
>CBFDDG010000752.1:0-2028 GCA_965603505.1 uncultured Phycisphaerae bacterium
AAACGCCCCGTCGGCTCAGTCCCCCACCGGCACCGGCCAGAACACCTGATCCCCGCCGGCTACCCCTTCGCCCCACTCGCTGGGCGTGCCCCCGTCGTCGTCGAGGTCCAGACCCCAACTATAGAGCAAGAAGCCTCCCTCTGTTCGGCGATACGACAACGAACCCTGTGAGAAGCTGTCTCGCGGGACCTCTCTCAGATAGTCGGCGTCGACGAGATCGTGCAGCGAACCAGGAAATTGCCCGCGATCGCCCTCATAGCGAATGGCCGCCAGGATCGCGATCGAGGCGTCGCATTCGGTTTTCTCCTTCCATGATACGATGATCGCATTGAGGCATGGAGGCCCGAGGAGGTTGACGAAGGCATTCTCTTCCAAGCAGTCCTGCACTGCATCACACGCGCTTGAGTTGAAAGACCAGTCCCACGACGGCGTGCGTGCGGCAACCCGGAGATACTGGAAAAAGGTCTCCATGCACTCAGTCGTCCGACGCCGGTCCAGGTTCCGAAGGGCCTCCCTCTGTTCGCGTGTGGGCGGCTTCATCAGGGACGCAAGTGGCTCGGGCAATCTTGCCATTCCCGCGATCACCGCCCTGGACATGCGACCACTGCCTCTCCCATCGTCCGTGAACATCCGTTGGATGCTGTCCAACCAGACGAGACGCTCAAGTGTGAAATCCATGCGCCAGATGGTGTCGTGGCTAAGGTTCTCGAATAGAGTTTGGAGAAAAGTGAGCGTATCGGGTGACAAAGACCCATGGGTAAGAACGGAGCGGACAGCCCTGAGAGCCAATCTGCGGATTTGGATACCGACCAACTGATCGACGGTGGCCTTCCGGCCCGCAAAATGCTGTCCGTACCGATACAGCGTCTTCACGTCCGACAACATCTCCGGCTCCCGGCCGTCCAAGGCCTGCAACTGCACTCGGGTCAGGAGAGCAAAAGTCAGCGTCCTCGTGTTCCGGAGTTCCGGCATGGCTGCCTGCGCGCCGGTTGCGCCGCCGTAGAGACGCCAGTAATAGGGCTTCCTGGTCCCACGGGCAACCCACTCCAGGGCCTCTGCATTCGCCTGGACCCACTGCCGTGCCGCCTCCCTCTGACGATTGCTCCAGGTCGCCGGATGCTCTCTGAGGACCCCGTCGAGCTCTTCGGGGATCGCAACAGCCAGCGCCTCCGCACGAGCGTATTCATGGAAAGCATCACAGTTGGGATCGTACTGTTCCGGCTCGGCCAGCAGAGCCATCTGGGAGACATAGTCGGTCGTGGGGCGGACCCGCGTAACGTTCAGCCATCCAGGCCAACGAGTACCGCAGTAGAGTGCGTTGATCCCAATATGGGCCAGAATGACAGGAACCAATGTCCTGCGCCTCCATCGCCACACGCCAACGATCAGTGCAAAGACAAACATATTCAGGAATCCGCCAAACGGTCGCAAGTGGAGCGCCGCAAACAGAATTGCCTGGCCCAGCAGGCCTGCAAACCCACCGAGCACACGATTCAGCGTGTCCTGCACGTAGCCCCGCCAGAAGAGTTCCTCCACAATCGGAGTCAGAATGGCCGCGCAGATTGTCAGGGCGACAAAGCGGGACAAGCCCCACTGATCGGCCCAGAAGATTCTGTCCGGGACCAACGGGAGGTTCAATCTTCGCAACAACCACCCTCCGACGCAGTGCGCGAGGAGTACTACGACAACCAGAAGGATTGCCCATCGACCTTCTGAACGTCCACCTCGCCACCATACTATGTCGAAGCCCCCCGCAAGATGAATCCGAGCAACCAAAATCATCACCGCAGCGAGAATCAACAGGTACAGTACCGGGAGCACAAGCGCCGTCACAAAGGCGTTTCTGCTGACACCATCGGCGGTATACATCGCCCTCACGACAAAAGAGGGCACGGCAGCGACAATGATCGCAACAGCCAGAACCGCCAGCATCCACAGCTTGCGCGGAGTGTCGATCACTCCGGTGGTCACGTCTGCCGCCGAGTCGGACACGGCCATGCCTCCACTCTCGAAATCAGGTCTATCCGG
>CBFDDG010000753.1:0-2025 GCA_965603505.1 uncultured Phycisphaerae bacterium
GCGTACTCCATCTCCGCCGCCAGTCCATCGATCGCTGCATCGAACGTGAACTCCTTCTTGCGTACGGAAGTGTCCACCCGTACGTCGGCAATTCGCGGCCCGGCCGGTGTGCTTGCCAGGTACACATCGCCGCACAAGCCCCGCCGGGCCACCGAGCCTTTGACTTCCCTCGCGGAGGCACTGTCCGTGTAGGAGAGCATGACGCCCTTGAGCGGCATGGCCACCACGAGCAGACTGAGCCGGTGCGTGTCGCCCGGATGGCACATCGAAGTGAGATCGACCTCGCCCCCCGGAAACCGGGCTTCGCCCGCCCGGCTGCCGTCCACGTACGCGACGGCGTAGGAATTCAGGTACTCAATGCGGACCGCAATGCGCCGACCGGACCAGGAGATGGGAATCGTGATCTCGCGTTCGTACCAAGCCGTCGTGACGCCGCCGATCCTGCGGTTCTTCCAGCTTGGATGAGCGTAGACCGTCTGGCTGTCCTTCTGCATATAGTCGGTGACGCCGGGCCAGCTCCCGGGGACCTTGAAGTAGCCCCATTCGTCGCCCGGTACCGTGTCCGTGGCATCGGAGGCGGGCTGCCATCGCCACAGCCCGTTGATGCAAATGCACTCGCGGGTAGGCGTCGCCTCCCGGTATGCCTTCGACATGTCCCAGATGACCTGAACTCCCTCGGGGAGATTGACGTCCGCCGATGCAGATGTCCCCCAGGCCGCGGCGCCGAGGACGACCGCCAAACAAGCCTTCCAGACAACGATTGATCCAAGGCACTGACCGGTCCATCGTTTCATCCTCTCATCCTCTCGTTGGTAGAGATGTGGTTTCTTGCTTTCCACGTGTGTCTATCCTCTTACAGGATCGGATTCACCAGATCCGACGATGTGCGGACGTTCAACTCCGCGGCCGAATCGATTCCGCGGGGCCTGACGGGCCTTGACCGACAACTCGGCCTGACGGGCCACATCGACCGTCACACCCCGGACCTTGCCATCTTATCCGATCCGTCAGCAGAAAACCATACGCCTGCCGTATCTTCGCTATCCTTCCGGGCGGCGCCGTTGGCAGTGAGTGTTCGTACCGGCTGAGTCGCCCCCTATCCGCGGTGCTGCAACGGAGGGTGGAGGTCGCAAGCGTCATTTGAGCAATTCAGTCTTGTCCACCGATTGACATCAGGTGTGAATGGGTGCGCAAATACATCACGTCTCCGGCGATGGATCAACATTCGTTTCCTGGCCGCAAGAACGACGATCCTTCTATCGGCCGTTCCCGTTCATCGCTTCCTTCATCAACTTCCCCGCCCTGAAGACCACTCTACGCTTTGCCGGCACCGGAGTTTTTTCGAGAGTCCTGGGATTTTGTGCCATCCTGGCTGGCGTTGTCTTTGTTTCAAATACAAGGAAGTCGCGGAGCTCGATACGGTTGCCTTTCGCGAGTTCAGAGACGATCTCGTTGAAGAACTGCTGGACGACGGCCTTTACGAGCACGTGGGTATGGCCGGTGCTCCTGGCGATATGGTCGATCAGGTCTTTCTTGGTCTTTGTCATGGCAGGGCCTCCGGATTGGCTATGAATGCCCGTCAGTATCTGCAATGCCATAGAGCAGTGTATCGGAAAACGGGCCATCTGGCAAGTGCCTATGCGCGGAAGGTGCGTTGATCGCCCCGCGAGCCAATTGACAATCGACCGGAAAAAGCGGAACATCCTTGGGCGGCTTGTCACGCACGGGTATACCGGCATATGCCTTTGGCGGAGCCTGCCTGCGGCGACCATGGTCGTATTGGTTCCGGCGTTTCTGGGCCCCGTCCGCCAAAGGATGCCATTTGAACGCGTTCTGTCACAGGAGATTGGCTATGACCACTTCAAACCTTGCGAATTCCGAGCCCTGTACCCGACGCGAGGAGTGTTCGCGGCGGGAGTTTCTCAAGTGCGGTGCCGCGGTGGCCGGGGCCGCGATGCCGCTGTACTCGACGCTGGCCGCCAATACCACGCCGAAAAAGGTGCGTATCGGCGTTGTCGGCGGCGG
>CBFDDG010000754.1:0-2013 GCA_965603505.1 uncultured Phycisphaerae bacterium
CCTCGCAATGACATCCTTCTTATCCTGACCCGCCACTTTCTTGTCGTGCACCCGGAATCCGCGCGGAGCGCGACCGTCGCTGCCCGCATCATGAGTGTGTAAATGAACCCCCTCAAAAAAACCGGAGCGATCGCTTTTTTTATTTACTTTCCACAGGGCCGTCGGTAGACTGCTGCCGGTATCAACGGACGTGGTACAGAGTCTTAGGCCGGGAGGCTGTGAGAGATGAAAGTCCGAATCAGGGACCGGCCGAGGGATCGGTTCGTCCCGTACCTTCGGGTGGGGGCGTTGTTTGGCTAACCAGTGTGAGTAACACAGTTGAAAGGGGAGTATCATGAAACGTGGTTGGATTCTAACGTTGGCAATCAGTGTGGCGTTTGCGGGCGCCGCAAGCGCCTCGGTGCAGCAGGGTGACGCGGAACTCAATCTGTCGGGCAATTGGTCCAGCATCAATGGGGAACACAACAACCAGGACATCGACTGGCTCGGCCTGGCCGCCGGATTCGGCTACTTCCTGACGGACAATGTCCAGGTCGAAGCCGCGGGAATGGGAGTGTGGATGGGCGACGGATTCCAACTGGGCGACACGCAGGTGGTCGGAGAAGATACGTACACGACCACTCTCGAGGATGCCCATCTCTGGGCGATCGGCGGCAAACTGAAGTATCATTTCATGCCGACCAATATGTGGGTCCCCTACGCCGGGGCCCTGATCATGTGGGGCGACTTGGAGGGGACGGTGGAAGCGACCGTCAACGGCGTCCTGCCGATCCGCTCCAGCCTCGAAAAGGATGGCTGGATTCTGGGGTTGCTCGGCGGCATGAGGTACGAGCTGAACGCGTATAACGATTTCTACGTGGAGTATCAGTACAAGATCTTCGAGCAGGGCCTCGGCGAGGTCTTTGCCGATTCCCATCAAATCTGGTTCGGGATTCTGCACCAGTTCAAATGAGACGGCAGACCTAAGCGCTAATTGCCTCGACAACTTGATCGAATCCATCGATTCGTACAAACAGGAGCTGCGAGTCTGACGCGACCCGCAGCTCTCTTTACTACTACCTGGGAGAATGTCGTTTTCTTGCGCCGATTCCTCATGCTGAGACTGCGTTTGTCGCATAATAGGCTGCCAGCAGACTGGGTGAGGGATCCCGTTGATTACTCAGACCAGGCATGCTGTACGAGCTCTGGCATACCATCCTGCTGGTAGCCCCGAAGGCGAGAAACGCATTTTGGCTGCGGCCGAAGGCCGCGATGGGTCTATATAACGTCCCCCTCGCATCAAAAAGTGAAGCGTTCGGCGAAGGGTCGCCGATAAAGGGAAGACCAAAATGCAGCAGGAGCCGCATACCGCAAGCAAGAAGGCGGCTGCGGCGAGATGACACGGTCCGCGTGCATAGTCAATGTAAATGGAGCTTTTGAAAGGCAAGGATCATGAGACGTCACGTGCTTGTGTTTTCTGTGGTCGGTTTGGCTCTTGCAGGCACCGCCGGCGCCGCCGTGCAAAAAGGGGACACCGAGGCCGGTGTGCTCGGGGGCTGGCTGAGCGGGGACGGAGGCAATCACGGGGTCGACTTCGACGCATGGTTCCTCTCCGGGCGTCTCGGTCGTTTTCTGACCGATAATATCGAGATCTCCGGGGTGGTCGTCGCCATGCACCAGAAGGAACAATGGGCCGCGTCGGAGACGGGATTTGAAAGTCTGCCGGGGAGCGTGAAACACGAGAGCGAAGTGTTCGCCTTGGGCGCCCAGTTCGCATACCACTTCATGCCCACCAACCGCTGGGTGCCTTACGTCGGCGTGCAACTGTTCTGGGCGAACGCCGAGGTGAAAGAGGACTACCCGACGGAAGACGTTTACGATTGGTCTCGGGACGAGGACGGCTGCTTGTACGGACCCATTCTCGGCTTTCGACTCGAACTGGCGGCCAACAGCGACTTCTTCGTGGAGTACCAGTATCACCGCTGGGGCGGGGGCGTTGAGGATATCTTGGGCAAAGACGGTCACGGTCTGTTC
>CBFDDG010000755.1:0-2005 GCA_965603505.1 uncultured Phycisphaerae bacterium
TGACAACTGCGTCCAGGGGCTGGACCTACTGGCGGAGCACGGCCTGGCCTTCTGGGTCGAAATCCGCGGGCGGCGCCTGCTCTTCGACACCGGCCAGGGCGCGGTCCTTGCCCACAACGCGGGCAACTTGGGCGTGCCGTTGGAACTGGTTGACGCGGTCGTGCTGAGCCACGGTCATTATGACCATACCGGTGGGCTGGACTATGTGTTGCAGATCGCACCGCAAGCCAAGGTCTACGCCCATCCGGCTGCTCTCCAACCGAAGTACGCCCGAAAAGATGACGGCACGAGCCGTGACGTCGGCATGCCCTTGCCGGCCCAAGAAGCGCTTCGCAACCGAGGAGATAAGTGGAGCCGAACTGAGGAGCCCACGGAAGTATGCGACGGACTGTTCGTTGTCGGCGAAATCCCGCGCCGGACGGACTATGAGGACACGGGTGGGCCGTTCTTCACTGACCAGGAATGCCGGCGGGCGGATGCTCTGTTGGACGACCAGGCCATGTTCTTCGACTCACCCCCGGGCACGGTTGTGTTGCTGGGCTGCGCCCACGCCGGCGTGATCAACACGCTTCAGTACATCCGGGAGTTGACCGGCGGCAGGCCGATTCACGCCGTCATGGGCGGGATGCACCTGGTGACGGCCGGGCGGGACCGAATGGATCGGATCATCGACGGCCTTCGACAGCTCGATGTGCAACGTCTCGGCCCCGCTCACTGCACCGGGTTGGCCGCGACTGCGGAGTTGTGGAGCGCCTTTCGAGGAAAGTGCTTCTCGTGCGCGGTCGGTACGAAGATGGAGTTTGAAACCTCGTGACCCGTCGGCAGGTGTCGCCATGAATCACGTGTTTGGCCCCGTTCCCTCGCGCCGCCTTGGTCGGTCACTTGGGGTGGATGTCGTTCCATTCAAGACCTGCACGTACGACTGTATCTACTGCCAGCTTGGCCGGACAACCTGCAGGACCATCGAACGGAAGGAGTGGGTTCCACTTGAGGATGTTCTTGGAGAAATCCGACCCAAGCTGTCCAGCCGGCCTGATTACGTAACGCTTGGTGGATCTGGCGAGCCGACCCTTTTCTTGCGAATCGGCGATCTGATCGAGGGGATCAAGACCATGACCAACGTGCCGGTGGCTGTCCTGACGAACGGATCGCTATTGTGGCAGCCTGAGACACGGAGGGCCCTCCAAGATGCCGATCTGCTCATTCCTTCGCTCGATGCCGGCGACGAGGAGGGATTCCGTCATATCAACCGTCCCCACGAAGCCATCTCGTTCGAGCAGATGCTGGACGGACTGATTGCATCACGCCAGATGTTTGACGGCCGATACTGGTTGGAGGTCTTTGTCCTTGCCGGCTATACAGATGCTGAGGCGGAGATGAAGAAGCTGTTAAAGTGCGTTAGCCTCATCAAACCCGACCGGATTCAGTTAAATACCGTGGCGCGTCCGCCAGCAGAAGGCTTTGCGGAAGGCGTCTCGCCTGAGCGCCTGACTGAGTTGGCGGCCGTGTTTGACCCGCCTGCCGAGGTCATCGCCGATTTCCGTAGGGTCCACGGGCACGTTGAATTCGCTGCCAGCCGGGAGGAAATCCTAGACACGTTGCGAAGGCGTCCCTGTTCAGTAGAGGACCTCGCCGCTGGATTGGGCCTACACCGATCCGAAGTCCTCAAGTACGTGGACGAACTCCATGTCGAGGGGATCGTGGAGACCATTTGGAACGCCGGAGAGTGTTGCTTCAGGGTTGTCAACTGAAATGTATGAATTGACGGAAGGGGAACCAATGCAAACCGATAGAGACTACGAAACAACAAACAGGATGGGGATCATCATGGGCAACGGTGAGACTGATCTCCACGGTTCAGCAGTTTGTTACATGAGTTACTCAACAAGGATAGTGGCATGAAGGAACACGATGACGTGTCGGCCGAAACGCTGGCGGTACACGCCGGGGTGGAGAAAAACGAACACCTGGCCGTCGTACCCCCGATTTACCAGACCTCGACCTT
>CBFDDG010000756.1:0-2001 GCA_965603505.1 uncultured Phycisphaerae bacterium
CATCGCTGCTGATCTCGCAGTCGGCGAACGCGACGCAGTCCGGCCGAACCGGGGGGAGAGAGAGGTCGGTGACGTTCGGGTTGCCGGGGAAGAACACCGGCAGAACGCGCTCAGCTGAGCCGGTCTCGCGGTTGTCCTCGCAGCTACCGGTGACCACGGGCGATGAATCGCTCCCGCCGGCCGGCGTCGTGGCGCTCGGAAGACAGGTCCCGCCCTGCGCCCCCAAGAGAAGCGCCAGGCACACAACGCCGGTGATTCCAAGAAACACGACTGGTTTGTTCCGATCCATAGCTGCTCTCCAATGACGTGGTGGGTTCTCAGGCATCATACCACAGGCAGGCGGTGGAAGAGAATGGCGAACGGCGCAGCGGGGTTTGGCGCGGTGATCCATGAAAAGTGGAATTGAAGCTATGGGGAGGAGGTCGAGCCGGTTCACGTGGCCTTGTGTACGTGGTAAACGAGCGGTTTTGATGAACCCGGACCGTTTCCACAGAAGGAGCACAACATGAACTTCGTCGGCATCGACCTCCATAAGAAGACTATCAGCATCTGCGTCGTGGATCAAAACCGTCAGGTGCTGCAGCGCAAGCAGCTGGCGTGCTGCCAGCCGGAAGGCATCGTCAGTTACTTCGCCGGGCTCAAGCCCTTCCGTGCGGTCATCGAGGCGACGGCCAGCTATGTCTGGCTGTTCGAACTGCTCGAGCCGCTGGCCGACACCGTGATCCTGGCTCATCCGCAGAAGTTGCGGGTCATCGCCGAGAGCGTGCGTAAGAGCGACAAGCTGGATGCCCAGGTCCTGGCCGAGTTCCTCGCCCTGGACATGATTCCGCTGGCGTACCGTGCCACACCGCGTGAACGCGAGCATCGCCGACTGGTGCGTCAGCGGGTGTATCTGAAGAAGCGAATCAAGAGCGTGCGTTGCAAGATCCGGGCCATCCTGGCGGACTACAACGCGGATCGGCCAGACCTGTTCACCAGGGCGGGGCGGCGTTACCTGGCACAGGTGCCGGTGAGTCCGGGCGACCGGTTCGTACTGAAGCAGTTGCTGGTCCAGTGGCGTTTCTTCCACCAGCAATGCGCGGCGTTGGATAAGTGCCTGCAGGCGTTCGCCGATTCGGCTAAGCCGGAGGAAGCGGAGGCGCGGGCGATTTTGCACTCGATCCCGGGGGTGGGGCCGGTGACCATTGAAGTGGTGCTCAGTGAGTTGGGCGCCCTGGCGCGCTTCCGTTCGCAGAAGAAGGCCTGCGCCTATGCCGGGCTGGCGCCGGGGTACCGGGAGTCGGCCGGCAAACGGCGGGATCTGGGGATCACCAAGCAAGGATCGCCGTTGCTGCGTTGGGTGTTGACCGAGGCGGCATGGCGTCTGGTGGGCAAGTCGAAGTACTGGGCACATGTCTTCGAACGCATGGCCCGGCGCCGCGGGCGCAAGCGTGCGATCGTGGCTGTGGCCCGGCGGTTGCTGAGCCTGATGGTGTCGATGTTGCAGAACGGACAGCGTTATCGGTACGCGGCGGCCTGAGCGATGAACGGCGGCGTTGCCTGGCCGCAGGCACCGGGAGTGAATGGTGTGCAGAGGAACTGATCGGTGGGAGTAGGCTGTCGAGCCGAAGACCGGTGGACGTGACGACCTTGAGGACGACCCCGAGACGAACCCTGACGATGTGCCCATCGCCAATCGTCGTGAAATTGAATGGCGGCGTCCTTCGTATACGCACTTCATGGCGACGTCTTGCCTGCAAGACGATCCCGAATAGATGGTTGAGCGCATCACGTGACGTCGGCCCCAGCTCGATATATCCGGGAGGACGATTTCATCGGTGGGATCTTCCTCCACCTCGGGCTCGGAGAGTGTGCGGGAGAAGGCACCACCAACCTCGCAGGCCTCGGCTGAGATGGGCAGATCGACCGATGCCGACGGCGAAGGGGGGTGTGCGGGAACTTCTTTCGCAGATTCTCCGCACCGGCGGCTTGACAGCGCCTTCCCCATAGACGGGTTCGTTT
>CBFDDG010000757.1:0-1999 GCA_965603505.1 uncultured Phycisphaerae bacterium
TCCTGCATGAGGGCCGGGCCGCGCGGCCCCGCGGTCAGCGTGTTCTGATCGTCCTCGACTGGCATGCCCGAAGCGGTCGTCAGTTTCTTCTGTTTTTCCTTGGCCATGGCTTGTCTCCTTATTCCAGCTTCATCCCAAACCGTATAGATGTGTCTGTGTCACCCCATGCGCGCATAAGCGCACCAACTTCCCACCCATTGCTGGTTTGGCGCGGCCATCGAGTCTATACTGTCTTCAGGCCGTATGCCGAACGGGCGCCTGATACTATGCGCCTGGTGTGCGTCCAGTTCAACAATAATAAGGAATCGGCGACTGCCGGTGAAACAGGGCGGGGGCGGAAACGTGATTCTGTCGAATATTGAGATTCAGCGAGCGATGGATGAGGGGCGGCTGGTGATGGAGCCGGAGCCGTTGCCGCGGCGACCGGAGGCGGGGAAATACTGCCCGTACGATACCCATGCGGTGGACCTGCGGCTGTGCCCTGAGATCACGGTGCCGCAGGCGGGGCCGCCGGTCGGGCATCTTGGACGCCCACGTTGTCAATGGTCGCCGTGGCGGTCACGTCATCAGGGTTCCAGAACAGGAATCGCACTGCATACATATCCCCGGAGAATGCCGAGACGTCGACTTGGACGGGTGAACTCGGAGCGTTCGGCCCTCCGGATGCTTGCCAGACGGTCTGCCCGTTCAGTTGCAGCAATAGAGATGAAGAACTCAGATTTGGCGAGAAGGCACAGTCGAAGGACAGGGAGGCGGCATCGACAGGCAAGAGTATCGGCCGGCTCAACTCAGACACGTTCCCGCGAAGCGAAGCCATCATTCCGCCAGATCCATCGGATATGGCTTCCGCCCGCCCCGACGGCGAGACCCATGTTATCAGCCCCTCTTCGAAGTCACCATTGAAAATGACGCCACTCGTGCCAGTCGCAAAGCCAACGGGGATCGTCCAGGTTCCTTGAAACAGGTTTACGCTCCGGCGTACGCCCGCGCTGGCCGACAAGCCCATCTCGATGCCCATCTCGACAGTCTCGAAAGGAGTCTCAAATCCCAAGCCCAGGCCTGCCTGTGACCCCATGGCACTCTCCACGTTAGCGCCAAGGGCAGCGCTGAGGTCCCAGTAATCGGCCGCCGCCATGGCTCCAGCCACGAGTCCGAAGACATTCCCGTCTTCGGCGGCCAGCCATGTGGACAGGGCACACTCGGCTACATACCGGTCCAGAGCCGAGGCCAGATCTTGTGCACCCATCGCCGTGATAAACTGCTCGGGGGAGAGCGTCGCGCTGAGCGTCACAGGTACTGTCAGGCCGACCCCTCCCCTCAAGAAGACGGCAATGCCAGCCTCGATGTCAAACCACTCGACATCGACCTCGATCTCACTCTCGATCTCCCCGAGGAGGGATATTCCGACAGCCGGTGAAAACGTATATCCTAATGTGAATTCGCTGAAGTCTGCAGGAAACTCAAGAAAGGCCTCGGTCTCGGCGGCAATATCGATGGGCATGCTGCATTCGGTGGTCAGGGCCAAGGCCACCTTATACCTCCTCGCACCACCAGATCGAGTTGTGACCTCTACGACAAGTCCCTGCTCCACCTTAGCCAGGTCGCGACTGAGGTGCGCCCCCAAAGAAGGAGTAATTCCTGCGGCTTCGGCACTGAAGCCAAGCGTGCTTGTGATGGCCCCTCCAGCAGTGATTCGAAAGAACTCGCTTCTTTCGGTACCTGAAAAGAAGTCGGCATCGGTGAGTGGAACACCACCAATGACTTGCCTCAGATCCAGCGCATCGGGCAGGCGAGCATCGGGGAAGGCCGCACGCAACGCATGGGCGACAGCCATTCTCAGCCACACCATCGCGGTCTCCTCTGTGTTCAGAGAACTCAAGGCCGCTGCAAATCCGGAACAGACGGGAAACTTTCCATTGTATTGTTGCGTGGCCCCATCCTTCACGCGCTGGTCCATTGTGTTTCCCTGAGTGTCGCGGAGGTCCGGCCCTACCTGAAT